>NZ_JAIFKJ010000331.1 GCF_019695415.1 Thiohalocapsa sp. | reverse complement strand
TCAGGGATGACGGCACAGTATGCAAGTGGCGTGCAAGGCGGTGCGGCGCGCGCCGAGACCGGGGTATACCGCAGGGCGCCCTCAGGGGTCCCCTTTAGGAAGACTCCGGACCGCCTTGGGGCTTTGCAGCGGACTTCCAGCTCAAGCCACCTGACCGTGGTGATGGGCGGCTTCCACCTCCGCATCACGGTAGTGTGGGTCCGTCCAGCAGCGCGGCAACGGCTCACCGGAGGCGAAGTGGAGCCTGGTCTTCTCGAAGTAGGCCGGGTCCTGGGCCTCCTCGCCGTAATGCAGGCGGCCGGCGACGCGGTCGTGACGAGGGCTGTAGAGGTCGCCGAGTGAGAGCACTTCGACGAGCTTGCCGGTGTCATGGTCTTTGAGCAGCATGATGACCTCCGTACGGTGAGGACCCGTGGCGCCTGCAGCGGCTTGGGATCGCGGCACCTCAAATTTGCGGCGACGGAGAATCCGCTGCAGCGGGGTCGTTGTCCACTGTTTAAAGGATAGCTTGTTGTGAGCGGTGCACGGCGGCGGGTGTCGGCTCCGCCCGGGTGCTCGTCGCAGGGGCGGTGGCGCTGGCCACTGCGCTTGCGATTTCGGCGACCTGCGCCGTATCGCGACTGTGATCGGCCGAAGGCGCGGTGGATATGCACCTTTAGGGAGATGCTGATTTATTGGGCATCCTGCCCAAAAATCAGACAGACCCCGAAAACGCGGTTTCCCGGCTCCTGCATTTTCAGCGACTTGCGTCGCCGAAAATGGCGGGGCGTCCTGCCCCGCACGGGAAGCGCCAAAAAATCGGCGCTTCCCTAGGCGGGCCTTTCGCCGGTGCCCATAGCGGCGACGCGGTCCGCCCGGTCACGCCGTTGCCCAGCAGCGCGCCCGGTTGTGAGCCTGCGCGGGGCCTGATCGCAATACCGGCGTGTTATTTGCACCGCGTTCTGCAGAGGCCATGCCCATTCGTGCGGAGAGGCGGGGCCCAAGTCGACACTGTCTTGTTGTGCCAAGGCCCGCGCCTCTCCCAGACCGAGCCAACCCACAGGAGGCCACGTGACTCTCATCCAGACCATGCAGCGACGACCAGCCAGCACCACCCCGGAAGCCACCCTGCGGAGCGCCGCCAAGCAGATGGCAAGCCACCACTGCGCCCTGTTACCGGTGATTGCCCGGGGCAGGCTCGTCGGCACCCTATCGGCACTCGAAACCACAGCCCGCCGCGTTGGCAGCCGGATGGACCCGGATCGGCGCACCGTGCGCGCAGTCATGCGCCCAGACCCGCCGACCTGCCGGCCTGAGGACACGGTGGCGCAGGTGTGTGAGCAGATGCGCGCGCTGCGGCAGCCGGTCCTGCCGGTGATCGAGGCCAACGGTGAGCTCGTCGGGCTCGTGGACCTGTTCGACATCGAGGCCGCAGGAGCGGCTGGTAGCGTTGCCGGCCCGGAGCCGGACATGGTCAAGCGCGTTCGGGGCGAGGCACACTGACAGCAGTCCCCGTCGATGACTCCCACCAAGAGGTCGCCCGGATGTCCGACTCACTGCTGATCATCGAAGACGAGCCGGCCCTCGCCACGGAGCTTGCGCGTCATTTCAGGGGTAAGAATTGGGACGTGGAGCGCGCCGGCAGCATCAAGGCCGCACGCGAGGCCGTCCTGGGCCACCGCCTGGAGCCGCTCGTGATCCTTGCGGACATGAGCCTGCCGGACGGCAACTCGCTGGACCTGCTGGAAGAGGCCCGCAAGCAGAAGCTGCCCGGGGAGTGGATCCTGCTCACCGGCTATGGTGGCGTACCGGACTCGGTGCGCGCGCTCAGGCTCGGCGCCTACGACTTCCTGGAAAAGCCCTGCCCGCTGGCGCGGCTGGAGATCATCGTCGCCGGCGCCAGGCGCAGCGCGCTCGCTCAGCGCCGCATCGCCACGGAGAGCCGCGCCAGCCGCAAGCGCTACTCCCCTGAGTCCTACATCGGTGACAGCGCCACCACCGAGGAGACCCGGCGCATGATCGCCCGTCTGGCTGAGGTGCCCTTCAGCGCGCTCATCATCGGCGGCGAGACCGGCACCGGCAAGGGCCTGGTGGCGCGCATCCTCCACCACGGCGGCCCGCGCGCCGACGGGCCGATGATCGAGGTGAACTGTGCCGCGCTGCCGCGGGACCTGCTGGAGTCCGAGCTCTTCGGCCACGAAGCCGGTGCCTTCACCGGCGCCAAGGGGCGCCACCGCGGCTACCTGGAACAGGCGCACGAAGGCACGCTCTTTCTGGACGAGATCGCCGAGATGGACTTGGACCTCCAGACCAAGCTGCTGAGCGTGCTGGAGGACCGCAGCCTCCGGCGCATCGGCGGCGAGAAGTCCATCGACGTGGACGTGCAGATCATCGCCGCCAGCAACCGCAATATCGAGGAGCGCGTGCGCGCGGGCAGCTTCCGCAGCGATCTCTACCATCGCCTGAGCGTCTTCCGGCTCGATCTGCCGCCGCTGCGTGAGCGCCTCGACGACCTCGAACAGCTGGTGCCGGCCCTCATCGACGAGTACAACGCCCGCTCTGGGCGCCAGGTGCAGGAGGTACCCGCAGAGGTCTACCGCCACATGCGCGGCTACAGCTGGCCGGGTAACGTGCGCGAGCTGCGCAACGTCATCGAGCGCGCCGTGCTGCTGGCCCGGGACGAGGTGTTCCCCATCGAGTGGCTGCAGCTCGGCCAGGGCATCGCCGCACCCGCACAGAGCCGGACGGACAGCGGCCCCTTCGTCGACGGCAACCGCATCAGCATTCCCCTCGACGGCAGCATGGCGCTCGGCGACATGGACCGCTACATCATCAAGACCGCCCTCGAGCGCAGCCACCATAATGTCACCGCCGCTGCGCGGGCGCTGGGAACCACCCGCGAGACGCTGCGCTACCGCATCCAAAAGTACGCACTCAATGCGGATGTGGACCACAATGACCAGCCGGAAACGCCCGCGGCGTAATACTCCTCCGCCTGAGCCAGAATTGGGGGACGCCAGAATTCGGGGACGGTATACTTATCTGTCACCCACACATGCTACTGCTCAACGCAGTTGTGTCCGGAGACCAACACACAGTCACCGGTTTTCGGGAAGATCAGTATACCGTCCCCGTTTTAGGGGGCGGTGCTCAGCGGGCGAGTGCGGAGCGCACCGCCTTTGGGTCTGCCTGCGCCCTGTCGATGTCGGCCCACGGGTCTGCCTTCTGTGCGAGTCGGCGCGGAATGGACTTGATGTTGTAGGCTCGGGCATCCTCGAGTCCAGCGAGCTCATCCCAGTCGAGCGGCGTCGCCACGGGGGCTCCCGGCTTGGCCCGGGGTGAGTAGGGCAGCACCGCACTCTGCCCGTAGGCGTTGCGCATGATGTCCAAATAGAGTCGGCCGCTGCGTTTGTCCTTGCGCTGGGCAATGGTGAGGCTGTCCGGATAGCGCTCTGCGAGGCGGTGTGCCATCCCCTTGGCGAGCTCGCGAACGCCGTGGAAGTCCATGCTGGGCGTCAGGGGTGCCAGCACATGCAAACCGCGGGAACCGGTGGTCATCAGGTGAGGTACCAGGCCGAGGTCGTCCATCAAGGCAGCTACGCGCCGGGCGGCCTCGCGCACAGCGTCGAACTCGCCGTTCGGTGGATCGAGGTCGAACACCAGGCGATCGGGCTGGTCCAGCTTGGGCGCCCGGGCCAGCCAACCGTGGAGCTCCAGGGTCGCCATGTCCGCGAGGGCCTTTAGTCCATCCGCCGATGCGACGGTGATGTGCACGATCTCGTCTTCGCCGTCGGCGGTTGGCGCCGGCTGCGCGGGCAGACCCTCCGGCAGATCGCCGCGATGATGCTGCTGGAAGAAGCCCTCCTTGCCAATGCCATCCGGGAACCGGCGCAGCGTGAGCGGTCGGCCGGCGGCCTGGGCCAGCAAGGGCTCGCTGACGGCGGCGTAGTAGTCCGCCAGGTCCTGCTTGCTGTAGCCGGCGTCCGGGAAGAGCACCTTGTCTGGATGCTTCAGTTGCACGGCTTTTGCTCCAGGTTAAGAGCGCGCAGCGGGCGCCGGATTCACCGCGCAGGCCGGTGAGCGGCGCCCAATGGGCTCCCCGATGGGCTCAGAGGCTATTGTCCGCCTCCGGGGTGGCCGTGGGCAGGGGCACCAGCGTGTCTCGGTAGGCATGCCAGGTTGCATACCCCAAGAGTGGCACAACGACCACCAGACCGACGAACCAGAGCCCGATCCCGAGACCGGTCAGCAGGAACAGGAGCGCGGCCCAGACGATCATGCTCGGCCAGTTCTCACCGACCGCTCGCCAGCTCGCGAAGACAGCGTTGAAAACGTCCACCTTCTGGTCCACGAGCATCGGCAGCGCCAGCGCCACCATCCGGAACAGGATCAGCGCCAGTACTAGAGCGATCCCGCCGTAGACAAGCGCGAAGGGCCAGCTCTCGCCGAACATGACGGGCAGGGGCCGCACGCTGCCATAGGTAGGCATGACCTCGTGGAAGAAGCCGCCGAACATGAGATTCGACAGCATGATCCAGTTCAGGAACAGGAACAGCAGCACGAGACCCAGCAACGACAGGCTCGGTGTGTTGACCGACAGCATCTTCCACACCGTCTGGTCATGGCGCTGCTCCTCGCGGCGCTTCGCCATCGCCACCAGCCCCACAGAGACGATGGGGGCGATGGTTAAAAAGCCGCCGAACAGAAACGGCACCAGAAAGAACTGACTGCCGCCAACGGTCATGAAGACCAGCAGAAAGGCCAGAGCGGCCACTGCGGCACCATAGGCGAGACTGACGCCCGGCATCGCGACCATGTCCTCGAAGCCGCGCTTCAGCCAGACGAAAGGGCGCATCAGGTTCTGGTGCGGTATGCGGTACTCCCGGTGCGGAATATGGGCCGTCGACAGAACGTATGTGCTCATGGCATTCCTCCTCAGGATGCTTCGGGGTGTGGCTGCGGTCGGGCAGGTTGCTGCCGGAGACGACCCGGCGTTCAGGCCTTACCCGTCTGTTACCCGAATGGAAGCAAGCAGCGCACCAATCCGAGCCCCACAGCGTCGGGCGCGACAACGCGCGCCGAAAACCCGGGTGTCAGTTTATGCAGCTGCGGCCTGCCGAGCCGTCGGAGACTGCGCTGTTATCAGCTCGCCTCGGGCGGGGACCGGCGGCACCGCTTCAGCCGGCGGCCGCGGGCACCTCGTCGAAGTGCACCTCCAAGGCGCTGCGCAGGTTCTCGTGGCCCACGTGCTGATGGCAGTCGACGCAGCTGTCGGGGCCTTCCGCGGCCCCGTTGCCCTGGGCATTGGCGAAGTAGGCCTGGTGCGCAGCCCCGGCCGCCGGATCGTCGCTGGTGGCGCGCTCGAGGGCGGTATGGCAGTTCAGACAGCCGGAGTCGTAGACGTACGCTTCCCGGTCCTCGAGATTGCCGATCCAATCCGGCTTGTGAATATTGAATTGCCTGGGACCTGCTGCGACCTCTTTCGTCTCGATTGGGGTGTCGTCAATCCGACTGGTCGGCATGCTCGCCCCAGCGCCGGTGCAGCTCGTCGAGCTGCTCGCGGGCGCAGATAAGAATCATTTCGTCACCCGTCTTGATGCGGCGGGTGTTTTCGGGCAGTCGGAAGCGCTCGTTGCGGTATATGCAGACGATGCGCGTGCGTTCCGGCAGGTCCAGCGCCTCAAGCGGCCCGGCCTCGTCGTCGCCGGCGACGAAGCTGAAGACCGACGCGTCATCCCGGATCACAGACGACAGCTCCAGGGACTTCTCGCCGCCCAACAGATCCCGCAGATGGCTCGCGACGGCCTGATTGGGCAGCACGGTGTCATCCAGCCCCAGCTCGTCGGTGATGTGCTGGAACTGGCGGTCGTTGATGCGCGGCACGACCCGCTCGAAGCCCAGGGAGCGGCCGATGAGGGCTGCCAGGATGTTGGTCTGGTCCGACTCCAGCAGGCAGAAGAGCACACCCGTGTTCTCGGGCTCCACGTCCCGCAGCACATCTGGTGAGGTGCCGTCGCCGTGCACGAAGCCTGCGTCCATCCGCTCGCTGAGCGCGTCGATGCGGTCGCGGTCGCGCTCGACGATGATGACCTCGTGGCCGTCCGCGAGCAGCAGCTCGGCGGTGGTGATGGTCAGCGAATTGCTGCCGATGAAAGCGGTGCGCATCAGAGCTTGCGCCTCCTGCCGATCCAGGTGGGTGGGTAAAGGAGCACCAACATGGCCACGATCTCGACGCGGCCGAACAGCATGTCTGCGATGAGCACGGCCTTGAGTGTCGGTGCAAGCTCCGGGCCCGTCAGACCGGCCGTGAGGCCGGCGTTGGCGGTGGCGGACACGACTTCGAACAGGCTCGGCAGCGGCGGCGCCCCGTGTATTAGAAACACGAGCCAAGAAAGCAGCAGCACCGCGAGCCACAGTGTCAGCAGCTGCAAGGCGCTGATGATCATCTCCTGCTCCACGCGCTCGTTGTCCACGCGGGCATGCAGGACAGCGCGCCCCGCCACCGCGGTGCGCCGCAACGCCAGCTGCACCAGGCGCAGCAGCACCAGCAGGCGCACGATCTTGAGTCCGCCGGCGGTGGAGCCGGTGCAGCCGCCGATGGTCATTCCGAGCATCAGCACCAGCAGCGCCGCAGCCGGCAGGGCGGCGATTTCGGTGGTACTGAAGCCCGTGTCGGTTTGGGCCGAGATCCCGAGCGCCAGCCCATGCCCGAGCGCTGCCGGCCAGTCCAATCCCAGCTGCAGCTGGCCGATCAGCATCAGAGCTGAGGCCGCGAGCAGCGTCAGCGCAAACAGGGTCCGCACCTCCTCATCGCGCCAGAGGACACCGAGGCCGTGCGTCGGGACGCGGGCGTACAACGGCAGGCTCACCGCTGCCAGCAGGCAGACGGTGTTGAGTACGCCGATGGCCGGCACCGGCAGCTCGGCTAGGCTCGTGTCGGCAGGCGCGAAGCCGCCGGTAGCCGCGGCCGGCAAGGCATACAGCAGCGCGTGATAGGGCGAGACACCCGCCGCCCAAACGGCCCCCACCGCCAGCACGGTCAGCAGCACATAGACCGCAAACACGGTACGCGCATGCTGCCTCGCGCCGGCGCTGGTGAGGCGCTCGCCGGTGGTCTCGAGCAGGCGCCGTGCGCTGGTGTGATGGCGCATGATCAGCGCGGCCGTCAACACCGCGATGCCGAGGCCGCCATACCATTGCATCCAGGCGCGCAGAAACAGCACTGCCGGGTCTGCCTGTGCCAGGCCGTGCAGCACTGTGAGCCCGGTGGTGGTCACCGCGGAGACGGTCTCCAGCAGGGCATCCAGTGGCCCGATGCCTGCCGCCATCATGGGCCAGACCATGGTCGCCGCTGCCAGTAGAAAGGCCAGGGCCGTCACCGCCAGTGCCTCGTTCCATTGCAGGTCGACGCGGCGCATGTCCAGCTGCGGCAGCCGCAGCAACCCGACGCCCAAGATGCCGAGCGCCGCCGCCACCAGCCCCAGGCGCTGCGCGAGTGCGAGGCTGCCGAGCCCGAACGCCACCGCCGCCGGCAGCGCAGTCAGCAGGGCGAGCGTCACGAGAAGCTGCGCCAGAGTTGCCGCCACTACGCGGACGCGGGCGGCGTGCACCAGGGCCTGGACGGCGGGCTCGGACATGGACTGCCTCCGATAGTGACGGCCCGTGCGTGGGGGACATCTGGCGATGCGGTGCCTCAGACCGACGAGCAAACGGATCGCCGGCAAGACGCCGGTTTGTCATTGGCCGAGGGCTGCCTCAGGGTTGCGGAGATCGCCGGACTTTCCTTGATTGTAGTTTTGCGGTCGCAGCGGGCGACCGGCGCCGCGCCGCTTAGAGTCTATCTCCCCTGCGATCCGATGGTGCCATTCGGCAACGCGCCGGCGCATCGATGCAGACGGCGTTCGGCACCAGACTGGACCACGCACTGCGCAGGCCATAGCAGTCAGCCGATGGGTGTTTCGCACCAGCAAGTGGCTCAAATCACCCAATGCCTCATTGGTGGCGTCGTCCGGAAGCACCGGCAGGTAGGGTTCGGTGTGGCGGCAGCCCGGGACTGCGCCCGCCGACGGCCCGTTCGGCGGCGCCGCCTGTGGACCTGGTACGGCGGATGCAAGGTTGCATAGTGCCACTCATCCAAACTAGGACCGGCATACCGGTCGGGAGGCAACATGAATTGGGAACAGATCCGCGGTAACTGGCAGCAAGCCAAGGGCGAGCTGAAGGTCAAGTGGGGCAAGCTCACCGACGACGACCTAGCGCAGATCAACGGCGAGCGGGACAAGCTCGTCGGCCGCCTGCAGGAGCTCTACGGCATTACGAAGGACGAGGCCGAGAAGCAGGTGGACGAGCATAGTTGAAGCAGCCGCAAGGCCCTGACAGCACTGCTGTGTCAAGTGGTCGCTCAGGCCGACGTGCTTGACGCCGCCGGCTGACCGCCGGGTGGGACCTGTGTTTGCATAAGATCTGCCCGCGAGATAGACGGACAAGCAACGCAAGACCGATCCACATCCCAATGGCAATGGACAGGCGGCGCGGCGGTGAGACCGGCTCCACCGCCCCCGAAGCGCCAGCGGCCGGAACAGACCTCAACCCCGCGCTGGAGCGCCTTGCCGACCTCGAGCGGCGTTCGCTCTTGGCCGAGCAGGCGCGTCAGCAGGCACACCGGCTGCGCACACCCTTGAGTGTCATCGACCTCATCTCCGAGACCATGCAGCTCGAGCACGAGGACGATGCGCAGCGGGCGGAGCGCCTGGCACGCATCCATAGCGCCGCGGGCAGCGTCGCCACGGAGCTCTCGAATGCGGTCAAGTCCACCCGCTTCGGTGACGGCCCGCGGCAGCGCGTGGACGCCGCCGCGCTCGCGGCGGGGGTGGTGCTTGCCTTTGGCGGTGACGTCGCGGGGGCAGAGCCCGACAACACAACCCTCGCGGTGGAGCCGACGAGTCTGGAGGCGGCATTGGTGCATGCGTTGCGGCTCGTGGGCGTGGGCACTGACTGCAACGGCGTTTGTGCGCAGCGCCCGCGCTTGCGGGTCGAACGTCGCGACAGCGAGCTTTGGCTCGCCATCACCGCCACCGGCGCGGCGCCGCCCGACACTCCCAGAGAGCGCGCAGATCTGCAGCTCATGGTCAGAGCGGCCGAGCGCGTTGCGCAGGATCACGGCGGCAGCCTGACCCTCGGGCCAGACAGTGCTGTATTCCGGCTGCCCATTGCCAACTGAGGCGGCTAGTACACGGCCTTCGGAGCGCAACAAGCGCTGCAACAAAAGTTACCAAACAGGAGCTGTTCCATGCCTAAGACCATCGATCCTCAAGCCGCAGTGGGTGCCGACGCCATCCGCGCCCGCGCCGGCTTCGAGCTGGCAAGCCCGCGGGACATTGCCGACCATGACGGCATGAGCCCCGAGCAGAAGATCGCACTGCTGGAGCAGTGGGAACAGGACCTCCGCGAGGAGATGGTTGCTGAGGAGGAAAACATGTCGGGTGCCGGCAGCGCCCTGGCTGACACGCTGTCGGATGTGCTCCGCGCCTTGGCGCAGCTCGGTCGCGACAGCGGCAGTCGCCCGGTGCCGGATAAGCAGGGCTGATTGACCCAACGACGGCACGGTAAGGCCGTAACCGGGCCAACTGTGCAGGTGTTTGCGGTTTGCAGCGGCGCTC
>NZ_JAIFKJ010000589.1 GCF_019695415.1 Thiohalocapsa sp. | reverse complement strand
CCTTGCCGAAGATGCCGGAGCCGGAGACGAAGGTGTCGGCGCCGGCGGCCTTGATCTCGGCGATGTTGTCCACCTTGACGCCGCCGTCGATTTCTAGGCGGATGTCGCGGCCGGACGCATCGATCATCTGGCGGACCTGGCGGAGCTTGTCGAGCGCGGACGGGATGAAGCTCTGGCCGCCAAAGCCCGGGTTCACGGACATGAGCAGGACCATGTCCACCTTGTCCATGACGTACTCCAAGTAGGACAGCGGCGTCGCCGGATTGAACACCAGGCCCGCCTTGCAGCCCTCGTTGTGGATCAGTTGGAGGGTACGGTCGATGTGCTCGCTGGCTTCAGGATGGAAGGTGATGTAGCTGGCGCCAGCGGCGGCGAAGTCCGGCACGATGCGGTCTACCGGCTTCACCATCAGGTGCACGTCGATTGGGGCGGTGACGCCGTGCTTGCGCAGAGCCTCGCACACCAGTGGGCCGATGGTGAGGTTCGGCACGTAGTGGTTATCCATGACGTCGAAGTGGACGATGTCGGCGCCGGCGGCTAGCACGTTGTCGACTTCTTCGCCGAGCTTCGCGAAGTCTGCGGACAGGATGGACGGGGCGATGAGGTCTTCTGCGGCCATCGTGGGTCTCCGTTAGGCGTGCCGCGGCGCTGCGGCAGCCGCTCGGCACGGGCATGAATCGAGACCCGGCACTTTACCCGATGCCGGTGGGCATTTCACGAGCGAGGGGCGATGGGCGAGGGCGGAGGGGCGAGGTGCAGCCGGAGAAGTGCGCAGTGCGTGGTGCGCAGTGCGGCCTGCTGGTTGGAAAATGCGGTTTGGATAGCGCGCAGTGCGTGTTGCGGCGCGGCATAGAGATCTCGCCAGGTGCCGGCCACTTGATCCAGAGGAGCCAGCGGTCCCCCGGCCTCGCTTGCGGCCGCGCTCTTCACAGGTCGGTGTCCCCGTCGATGGTGCAGTGCGTCACAAGCGCCATGTCGCCGTTTAACCGCCAGCGGATGTCGCAGTCGTAGAGCCGGAGCCCGAATCGGGTGCGCTCGGGATAACGGTCCATGTAGCCGGGCCGGGGATCCTGGGCGATCACCTGCTCGATGAGCCGGCGCAGCGCGAGCCGGCCGTCGGGGTCGCGGGCGGCGACGGCCGCGGCGGCGGGATCGGGGAAGTCCACGCGGAACGTGCTGGCGGGCTCGGCGTGGGCGAAGCCGCCGGCGGCATTCGGAATGGCGTCGGCGTAAGGGACGTAGGGCTTGATGTCGAGAATCGGCGTGCCGTCCAGCAGATCCACACCAGAGACCTGCAGCGCCAGCCCGTCGGCATCTGTCACCAGGCCATGATGCGCCACCGCGGACAGGCCGATCGGACTCGGCCGGTAGGGTGCCCGGCTTGCAAACACACCTACCGAGCGCCGCCCGCCGAGCCGCGGCGGGCGCACCGTGGGCTTCCAGCCGGCGCTCAGACAGTCTTCGTGGAACACCCAGATCAGCCAGACGTGGCTGAAGCCATCCAGGCCCGCGAAGGCTTCGCGCCGCGCATAGGGCGGGTGCAGCAGAATGCGGCCCGGCGCATCCACCAGCCGCGGCTGGCGCGGGATGCCGAACTTGTCGGTAAAGGGGGTCCGTGCCGTGCCAATGGGCGCGAAGGAGAACGCCGTCATGGCCGGCGATCTGGCCCGAGCCCTGGTCCGATGAGGCGTTTCGGCTTGCGGGCGCTGGCGAGCACATAGTCGAGCCCGCGGTAGACGCTTGTGGCCTCGAAGCGCAGCGCGAGCTTGGCCGGCAGGCGAGCCATGGGGTGCAGGCGCGTGAGTGTCTCTGGATGCTCCGCCAGGAAGCGATGCAGCGGGGCATAGACATGCTCGCGGATCGACTCGACGCTGATCTGCTCGAAGCCGCTCATCGCAAGCTTGGAGTGGTAGGTGGGCCGGGTATAGGCATTCTCCGGGGGGATCGCAAATTTGCCAGCCACCAGCCGCCAGGATAGGCGTTGCTCCAACCGCGCCGGGAAACCGCGCACGCTGGGCGCTGGGATGATGTCCGCCAGCACCAACCGGCCGCCTGGGCGCAGCACCCGCCAGGCCTCGCGCAGGAAGCGCTCCCGGGAGCGAAAGTGGAAGGCGCATTCCACGGCGACCACCTTGTCCACGCTGGCGGACTCGATGGGCATCTCCGTCGCCGAGCCGTGGCGCAGATCGATGCAGTCGTCGAGCCCGAGCTTGCTCACCCGCCGCCGGGCGACCTCCACCTGGGAGGCGGTGATGTTGAGGCCGATGATTCGGCCCGGCTTAAAGGTCTGCGCCCAGAGGATGTCCTGGTCGCCGAAGCCGAAGCCGCAGTCCAAGATGGTGTCCTCAGGCTCAAGCTCCGCCGTCTCGCCCGCCAGCATGGCGAGGGCATCGCTTGCGGCATCGAGGTCGGCGGCGTCACGCCAGTAACCCAGGTTCAGATACAGACCGCGCTCGGTGGGGGAGCTCGTGGCCAGAAGATCGTAGATGCCGGGCGCATCCAGGCCGTGGAAGGGGTTGTAGAGCCAGTTCAGGTAGCCCAGGCTCTCGCGCAGGCGACTTGCGGGCAGCGTGCCGTCGGGCATAGCGAATCTCCGTGTGCGTTCGCCGCTTCGGGAAGCGCCGATTTATTGGCGTTTCCCCCTAGGTAGGGGCGCAGACACCGTGGCGCGAGGTGGCAGCCCGGTCCGCCGGCCGGCGCCTGGAGAGTCCTCGCCGGCCAATAGATGCCGATTGTGGTTGCAGCGCTAGGGGGTTTTGCGGATTAATGCCGTGCCGCAATCTAGCCCATTGCGGGGCCGGCGGGGTGCAGTCCGCGCCGTGCCATCCGCAGATCCTTCAAACACCGTGAAACCGTTTCGTGACTGCTAGGAGGCTTCGATGGCTTCGCCTTACCGCTACACCTTCACACAACGCCTGCTGCACTGGATCATTGCCCTTCTGGTCTTCGGCCTGCTGGCCGTGGGCTTCACCTTCTGGGGCTTAGGTTACCAGGGCGTCGTCGACACCTTCGGCGAGCAGACGACCAACGATTTGTACAAGTATCACAAGACCTTCGGCATCCTGCTGCTGATTCTGATGGTCCTTCGGGTGGGACTGCGGCGGATGTCGCCGCCGCCGGCCTACGAGAAGCCGCTGTCGGGCCCGGTGAAGGTCATCGCCGGTGGTACCCATCTGCTTCTCTACGTGCTGCTGCTCGGTATGCCCATCGGCGGATGGCTCGCCACCGCGGCCGGCGGCTATCCGGTGCAATTCTTCGATTGGAACCTGCCGGGCTTCATCGGCAAAAACGAAGCCCTGAGCGAACAGCTGTTCATGTTCCACGGCTATGCTGGCCTTGCAGTGGCGGCGCTGCTGGTGCTGCACATCGGCGCGGGCATCAGGCATTGGAAGCTCAAGGACGGCATCATGCGCCGCATCAGCCTGCCGTGATCTCCATTCCCGCCTTCGGCGCCCGGCGGGCCATCGGTGCCGCCGCCGTGCTGGCTGCACTGCTCGCGCCGCCCACAGCCGCCGTCGCAGATGGTGTCGAGCTCACCATCGCCACCTGGAACATCGAGCACCTCGCCGCCGCAGACGGTGCCGGCTGTCGGCCGCGTACCGAGGCCGACTACCAGCGCCTGCGCGATGTGGCTGCCCGGCTGGATGCCGACATCGTCGCCGTGCAGGAAGTGCAAAATGCCGACGCACTGGCCCGGGTATTCGACCCGGACATCTACGGTCTGGTCGTGTCTGCGCGACGCGAAGACGGGCGCGATTTCTGCCGCGGCATGGACAGCCAACGCCGGCTCGCCCAGCGCACGGGCTTCGCAATCAACCGCGAGCGGCTCGGCGCCGCCGGGCTTGATTACCGCGTGCTGAAGGGCTTTCGCGAGCTCGGCACAGAGGGGCGGCGCTGGGGAACGCGCGTCCGGATCGAAGGTGACGACGGGCCGGTGGTGGAGCTCATGTCCCTCCACCTCAAGTCCGGCTGTGCCTGGAACAGCCTGGAGGGACGTGTCCGGCGCGACCAATGTGCGGTTCTGCTTCGCCAACGGGGCATCCTGGAGGAGTGGATTGATGCCCGGGCCGAGGCGGATAGGCCTTTCGTGCTGCTCGGCGACTTCAATCGCCAGCTCGACCAGCGGAATGATCATTTCTGGAACGCCATCGACGACGGCGAGGTTTGCGCCTGGCGGCCCGACCGGGACCTCGGTCGCCGCTGTAAAGCCAACACCACCCGACCGGACCCGGATGCCGACTTGGTGCTCGCGGGCGCAGGCCGCCCGTTCCCTTATGCCCACAACCCGAAATACCCCTACGCCATCGACCACGTCGTCCTCGGCGGGCCCGCCGCCGACTGGCTGGTCCGCGGCAGCTGGCGGGTGCTCGACTACGGCGCGGGCCCCAAGCCCTCGGACCACCATCCCATCGCTGTCACCCTCCGCCTCCCTCCCAAATAACGGGGGCGGTATGCCGAGCTAGGTCGCCGGCCCTCTGGGGTCGGCATCGATGCCGCGGGTGCGACGCGGGACCTGGGGCGGTTGGCCAGGCGAAGCACACTCCGCCCGCTACCGGCTGGAAGATCCGTCCTCGCAAGAGGACTTCACCACTGAGGACGTGGTCAGCCCAGCACGGGCGTGCGCGGACCCACCGCAGCGCGTGCGGGCTCCAAGGGCTTACCGCTGTCGAAGGTCTCTTCCATGAACTTGAGCGCCCGGTCCTTGGTGCGGATGAAGTGGGTCTCATCAAGCAGGTGGAACATGCGGCCGCGGCGCAGGGTGTCGTAGACCTGTGCCTTGAGGCTCGAGAAGTAGATCTCGACGCTGTTGTCGCGGAAGGTCTCGATGACGTCGCGCAAACGCTCCTCGCCGGTGACATCTACGTCGTTGATGCTGCTGCCGTCCACTAGTACGGCGCGAGCCTGCGGGTTCTTGGCGCGGGCCTCCAGCAGCACGTCCTCAAACCGTGAGGCGTTGACGAAGTTGAGCGAGCCATCGAAGCGCACGACGATGTAGTTCTTTCCAATGGGCTCGATGTCGTTCCTGCTGACGCCGGCGAGGCGACCGTCGGGGTCCAGGCCCAAAATGTCCGTGCGCGGCTTCATGGTGCGCACCAGGAAGAGCACGATGGCGAGTCCGGCACCCAACAGGATGCCGTTGGCGAGCTGCGGCGCCATGGCCAGGGTCGCGACGAAGGTGAGCACGCCCACCACTGCCTCTTGGCGCTCGATCTGCCAGGCACGCATCAGCGCCCGCACATTGATGAGTCCGAACACGGCCATCATCACGATTACCGCGAGCACCGCCTGGGGCAGATGGTACAGGAGCGGCGTCAGAAAGAGCAGCACCAGCATCACTCCCGCGGCACTGAAGATGGCGAACAGGCCGGTCTTGGCGCCGTTCTTGGCGGCTACCGCCGAGCGCGAGAAGGAGCCGCTTACGGTGTAGCTGCTGAAGAAACTGCCGACGATGTTGGCGAGACCCTGACCGACGAGCTCCTTACTGGTGTCCACCCGCTCTTTGGTTTGTGCTGCGATGGCCTTGGAGATGGATGTGGCCTCCATGAAGCCGATGAGCGCCATTACCAGTGCGGATGGGAGCAGGGTCCAGAAAAAGTCCATCCGCAGCTCCGGCAGCTGGAAGCTCGGCAGGCCAGCCGGAATGGCGCCGACCACGGCACCGCCGCCCATCATCTTGACCTCTTCGCCGGCCACCTGGCTGAGGCGCCAGGTGCGCCCGTCCGCGTCGACATTGGCCGGCACGTCGCCGCGGCGGTAGAAGATGTCCTTTCCGTCGGCGGTGATCGCATGCTCGAATTGCAAATTGTGCAGCGCCACCTGTCGCTCGTTGTTGGCGCGCTTGCGCTGGTCCAGCTCTCGGCTCAGCACTCGCAGGTCCGCTTCCAGCAGCGCGAGCTCGGCGAAGCGCTCGGGGTCACCTTCGGCCTTGAGGGTACGGATTTCCTGATTCAGGCGGGACGTGGTGTTGCCGAGTGAGTCGATGGCGCGGACAGTGGAGGCATAGTCCTGCGCCAGCTCCCGGGCCTCTTGGTCCTGGATGGCGTCCACGGGCACCATGGCGTTGCGCTCGAAGCCGATGGCCCAGCTCACCACTGTTGTCAGCACCACCGCCAGCAGCACGCCCGGCACCTTGGGGATGAAGCGGCGGGCGCCGATGATGATGCCGAAGGTGGCGATGGCAAAGAGCAGCGTGGGAATGTGTGTCTCCGGCAGCTGCGCGATCACGTTCCAGAGGTCCAGCACGAAATTGTCCGTGCGTGGAAAGGGCACGTTCAGCAGCTTGCTGAGCTGCGACAGGCCGATGATGAGCGCCGCGGCGTTGGTGAAGCCGACGATGACGGGGCTGGAGAGGAAGTTCACCAGGATGCCCATGCGCAGCAGGCCAAGCAGCAGCCGCAGTACGCCCACCATCAGCGCCAGCATCACCGACAGCACGATGAAGTCTTCGCTGCCCAGCGCGGCCAGCGGCAGTACCGCCGCCGCCGACATCAGTGACAGCATGGCTACCGGCCCCGTGTGCAGCTGCGGCAGCGAGCCCCACAGCGATGCCACAATCACCGGCATGAAGGACGCATACAGCCCATAGACCACGGGCAGGCCCGCCAGCTGCGCATAGGCCATGCTTTGCGGCACCAGCACCAGCGCCACCGTAATGCCGGCAATCAGATCGCTGCGCAGCGTGTCCCCGGACATCGGGAACCAGCGCAAGAACGGAAACAGGGTCGTCAGCAGATTCGCAGGCATGGCGGCTCTCGCGGCGCGGTCCGTGAACAAAAACCCGAATCTTAGCCGACGAAAATCTGATACTGCATCGATGATCCCGCTTCGATAGATCGATGATCATCTATGAATTGCCTTCCCCACACCCGCTTACGGCTCCGTTGCGGCGGGCGTTGGCTTGTCGGCGCGCGGGGTGCGAACGGGGTGGGATGCCCGACGCCGCTGTCTGGATCAGAATCTCGTCACCACCACGTTCACCCCGTCCTCGGTGCCGAGGTCGAAGGTGTTGCCGGACACCTGGGCAACAGTGCCGATCTGCTCCACGACGAAGGCTGGGTCTGCGGCGGCGTTGATCACCAGCCCGTTCTCGGCGCCGTCGGCAATCACCAGAGTGGCCGCATCGGGACGTGTCACCGAGATGCCCTCCGAGGGTGACAGGATGGTCAGATTCGCGTTCAGGAAGCTCACCTGCAGCGAGGACGGATCCCGGTTGGCCTCGACGAAGGAGGACGCCGCACCTACGGCGCCGGTACGGACTTTTTCTACAAGGTTCGAAGCCGTGGTCTTGGCCTTGTTGGCAATCTCCCGCGCCTGCTCACTGTCCGCCGCGTCCTTAATGGAAGCGATGGCCTTATCCAGTTGCTCTCTCCAGTTCATCGGGACCTCCGGATGGTTTTGTTGAATGCGCGGTCAGCGCACCCTGCGGAGTGTAGTCCCTGCGGCGGCAGGCGGCCCGGAACGGGGGCAGACACTGCGCCCATCTCTCGGGGGCCTTGCGGGGGCTGGGGTAGGCACCCGAGGGGCGGCGCAGGCACGCCGGCTTTCAAGCCCCTGCTCTAACCCCCCCCCCCCTCGGTCCTCGGTCCTCGCCCCTTCCTATCTCCCATGCGCCTTCGGCACCTGAATACGCCGCCACAGGCGCCCGTCGCGCTTGAGTAGATCTCCGGCGGCGGCCGGTCCCCAGGTGCCGGCGGCGTAGTTGGGGAAGTCCCGGGGGGGTAGCGCCGACCAGACGTCCAGCACGGATTGCACGATCTCCCAGCCCTTCTCCACGGTGTCGGCGTGCTTGTAGAGGGTGGCGTCGCCCTTCATGCAGTCGTAGATCAGGGTCTCGTAGCCGGTGGCGGGCTTGTTGCCGAAATAGTCCTCGTAGCAAAAATCCATGTTCACCGCACCGATGCGCATGGTAGGCCCAGGGATCTTGGCGCCGAGGCTCATCTGGATACCCTCGTTGGGCTGGATGCGCAGCACGACCATGTCCGGCTCCAAGTCGTCCACCTCGGTGTCCTGGAACATGATGGTGGGCGCCTTCTTGAACTGTATTGCGATCTCGGTGTATTGCGCTGTAAGGCGCTTGCCGGTGCGCAGGTAAAAGGGCACGCCGGCCCAGCGCCAGTTGTCCATGCCGAGCTTGAGCGCGGCGAAGGTCTCTGTGTGGCTGTTTGGATCGACACCCGGGGAGGCTCGATACGCTGCCACCTGCTCTCCATTGGGCATGGTGCCAGCGCCGTATTGGCCGCGGACGGCGTGGGTCAGCACCTGCTCCGGCGTCAACGGCGTGATGGCATCCAGCACTTTGTTGACTTCGTCGCGGAGCGCCGTGGCCTCGAAGGAGTTGGGCGGCTCCATGGCCAGAAAGCCGAGCAGCACCAGCAGGTGATTCGGGATCATGTCCCGCATGGCGCCCGCTTCTTCGTAGTAGGCGCCGCGGTGCTCGACGCCCACGGACTCGGCGACCGTGATCTGCACGTGGTCGATGTAGTTGCGGTTCCACAGCGGCTCGATAAACCCGTTGGCGAACCGAAACACCATAATGTTCTGGACGGTTTCTTTGCCCAAGTAATGATCGATCCGGTAAATCTGATCCTCGTCCAGGTTCTTGTGCAGATGGTTGTTGAGTGCAATGGCCGAATCGAGATCTTGGCCGAAGGGCTTTTCGATAATGACCCGCCGCCAGTCCTCGTCGGTCTCGTGCAGCAGGCCCGCGTCGCCCAGATGGTCCGCTACTTTGGAAAAGAGGCTCGGCGGGATGGCCATGTAAAAGAGGTAGTTGCCGTCGGTGGCGCGCTCGGCGTCGATGCGGCTCAGACGCTCGCAGAGCAGCTCGTAGTCATGGCCGTTCAGCATGTCGATTTTCATGTACTGCAGCCGCTCGCAGAGTCGGCCCCAGACGCCATCGTCGAAGCGCTCGCCGACGTGGTCCCGGATGTGCTCCGCCATCAGCGCCCGGAAGGCGTCGTCATCCATGTCCAGCCGGTCCAGCCCGAGCATCACAAAACTGTCGGGCAGCAGCTTGGCATTGCACAGGTGGTAGAGCGCCGGCACCAGCTTCCGCTTAGTGAGGTCGCCGCCGGCACCGAAGATGATCATCACGTTCGGCGGCGCCGGCGGGGCCTCGGTGTAGTCGGTTTGCATGAGCGACATGCTTAGTCTCCTGGCTGCGTCCTAGTGCGCAATGGGAAGCGTTCGGTGCTCGTTTGGTAAGGGCAAGAAGCACGGAGTACGCAGTACGGGATGCTCGGAAGGGCATGCAAGCCGCCCTGCGTCCACGGTACACGGCGAGGTTTAAAACAGTGCGCAGCGCAGCAGTGCATGGCCCCCGTACTCCGTACTCTTCGTACTCCGTACTCTCTACGGCTCCGCCTTCTCATGATGCCCGCCGAACTGATAGCGCATGGCTGACAGGATCTTGTTGGCGAAGTCCGCCTCGCCTCGGGAGCTGAAGCGCTCGTACAAAGCGGTGGTGAGGAGCGGTGCAGGGGTGCCGGTCTCGATGGCGGCCTGGCAGGTCCAGCGGCCCTCGCCGGAGTCCGACACGCGTCCACCGAAGCCGCCGAGCTCGTTGTCTTCCTGCAGCGCAATGGCCGTCAGGTCGAGCAGCCAGGAGGCCACCACGCTGCCGCGGCGCCAGACCTCGGCCACATCGGCCAGGTTGAAGTCGTACTGATAGTGCTCGGGGTTGGCGAGCGGCGCCGTTTCGGCATCGATGGCCTGGTCCTCTCGGCCGATGCCGGCGTGCTTGAGAATGTTCAGACCCTCGGCATAGGAGGCCATCAGCGCGTATTCGATACCGTTGTGCACCATCTTGACGAAGTGTCCGGCCCCGCTCGGCCCGCAATGCAGGTAGCCCTGCTCGGCGGGGCTCGGCTCTCCGCCGCGCCCGCGGGTACGCTCGATGTCGCCCATGCCAGGGGCCAGATCCTTGAATATCGGGTCGAGGCGCTGCACGGCGTCCGTGTCGCCGCCGATCATCAGGCAGTAGCCGCGCTCCCGGCCCCAGACGCCGCCGGAGGTGCCGCAGTCCAGGAAGTGGACCCCGAGGTCACGCAGGGATTGCTGGTGGCGGATGTCTTCCTGGTAGTTGGAGTTGCCGCCGTCGATGATGGTGTCGTCCGCTTGCAGGTGGGGGCGCAGGTCGTCGACGACCTTATCCACCACGGCTGCCGGCACCATGATCCACACAGCCCTCGGCGGCTCCAGCTTGGCGCAGAGATCCTGGATGCTGTCCGCACCGGTCGCGCCGTCCTTCGCCAGCGCCTCGACGGCGGCCGGGTCCGTGTCGAAGACAACGCAGTCGTGCCCGGCGGCCATCAGCCGCTGGACCATGTTGGCGCCCATGCGCCCGAGGCCGATCATGCCGAGTTGCATCTGCTTGGCTCCTGAGTTGCGGAAGGAGAATGGAATCAGGCTACGCGTGTGCGCGGACTAAAGACCGTGCTTAGCGGACAGGGTTCTTCAGCGGCCTTCCAACACGACGACACTACGCGGGCCGACGCGGTATTGGCCACCATGCACGGCGGGTTGGTGCTCGGGTGTGTGCACGGCGGGCTTACCTCTCGTATCCACTGCCAGGTACCAGCTGCGGTTGTCTAGGGACGGCAGGGCAAAATCCAGGGTGTCTTCCCACATGTTCAGCATGACGTGCAGGTGCGGCTCGTCCTCGGCGAGACCCGCCAGCGTGAAGGCCAGGGTGCGGGTGTTGCCGTCGTCCCAACGCGGGTCGTCCAGCTTGACGCCGTGCCAGCTGATATCCGGCGGGGCGCCCTCGCGGTCCGGCTTGCCCGTCAGGAAGCGCCGGCGGCGCAGGGTTGGGTGGCGCTTGCGGAACGCGATCATGGCCTGGGTGAAGTCCAGCATGTCCCGGTTCTCCTCCGCCAGGCGCCAGTCGATCCATGACAGCTCGTTATTCTGGCAGTAGGTGTTGTTGTTGCCCTGCTTGGTGCGCAGCAGCTCGTCGCCCGCCAGGATCATGGGCACCCCCTGGCTGAGCAGCAGGATGGCCATGAGATTCTTCGCCTGGCGGTGGCGGAGTGCGTTGATCTCCGCGTTGTTCGTCGGTCCCTCGACGCCGCAGTTCCAGCTGAGGTTGTGATTGTGCCCGTCGCGATTGTGCTCGCCGTTGGCCTTGTTGTGCTTCTTGTTGTAAGCGACCAGGTCATAGAGCGTGAAGCCGTCGTGACAGGTGATGAAATTGATGGAATTGCCCGGCAGCCGCCCGCGGTGCTCATAGAGGTCGCTGGAGCCCGCGATGCGGGTGGCCACGTGCTGCACGAGGCCCTTGTCCCCGCGCACGAAGGCGCGGATCACGTCGCGATAGTGGCCGTTCCACTCCGCCCACCGAAAGCCTGGGAAGTCCCCCACCTGGTACAGGCCCACGGCGTCCCAGGCCTCGGCGATGATGTGCGCGCGGCCGAGCTCCGGTGACAGCTCCACGGACCAGAGCACCGGCGCGTGGTGCTCCGGTGTACCGTCTTCGCCGCGGGCCATGGCGCTGGCGAGGTCGAAGCGGAATCCATCCACGTGCATGTCGTGAGCCCAATAGTGCAGGCTGTCGATGACATAGCGCGTTACCAACGGGTGATTGCAGTTCACCGTGTTGCCGCAGCCGGTGTAGTCCCGATAGCGGCTTTTGTCGCTGAAGTCCAGGTGGTAGAAGATCTCGTTGCCCATCCCCTTGAAAGAGATCGTCGGCCCGTCGGCGCCCCCCTCGGCGGTGTGGTTGTAGACCACGTCCAGGATCACGCCGATGCCGGCTTTATGCAGCGCCTTCACCATGTCGCGGAACTCGTCCCGCGCCGTCTTAGGATCTGTGGCGTAGTGCGGATGCGGCGCGAAGAAGCTGTGGGTGCTGTAGCCCCAGAAGTTTTCGAGCCCCAGCGAGGCGGTCTTGGGTGGCACGTCCTGAAGGTCGAACGCCATCACCGGCAGCAGCTCCACATGGGTGATGCCGAGGTCCTTCAGGTACGGAATCTTCTCGGTGACGGCGCTGAAGGTGCCGGGGTGGGGCGTGTCCGCGGAGGGGTGTCGTGTAAAGCCGCCCACGTGCATCTCGTAGATGACGGCCTCCGTGAGCGGCACGTGCAGGTGGGTGTCGCCCTCCCAGTCGTAGTCATCGCGCACCAGCTGCGAGCGCATGGCCGTGGCCAGGTTATCGCCGGGCTGGCTCGCGGCATCGCGGTCCCAGAGGCGGTCGTCGACGGCGACGCACCATGGGTCCAGCAGCAGCTTGTCGCGGTCGAAGCGACAGCCGCTCGCCGCGGTGTCCGTAGGGCCGTCCATGCGCCAGCCGTAACAGGTGCCGTTGGGCAGGCCTTCCACGAGCACGTGCCAGAAGAAGAAGGTCTTGTGCACCCGCGGGTCCAGGGGGATCACTTGGAACGGCTTCGGGCTCGCCGGGCCCTCGAACAGCAGCAGCTCGACCGCGGTCGCGTGCTGCGAGAAACAGCAGAAGTTGACGCCGCCGTCGACGAAATTGGCGCCGGTCAAGTCCCAGGTGCCGGGTTGAGTGCTGTAGGTGCGCGCGGGCATAGGGCTCACCGGTGCGAGGTTGGGTGGATGTGCGGGTCGTTTGGCCGCCGCACGCGCGTCGCCGCCGGTAGGGCCGGAGTACTGGCGCCGGCGGCAGCCGACCCCATGTTAAGACGGCTCAGGACGGTCTGCATGTCCATTCGATGAATCGCTCCGCGGCCCGATGTCGGTCGCGGCCGGCTGCTGGAGGCGACAGGACCATGAACTATTGCAGCCACTGCGGCGAGGCGGTGACGTTGCGCGTGCCGGACGGCGACAACCTGCCGCGGCATATCTGCGATGCCTGCGGCACGGTCCATTACCAAAACCCAAAGATCGTCGTCGGCTGTATCCCGGGGTGGGGCGACCACGTTCTGCTCTGCAAGCGCGCCATCGAGCCTCGCTACGGCCTGTGGACCTTGCCCGCCGGGTTCATGGAGAACGGCGAGACCGTTCAACAGGGCGCTGCCCGGGAGACGCTGGAAGAGGCTCGCGCCCAGGTCACCGTCGGCGACCTCTATGCGCTGTTCAACCTGCCGCACATCAACCAGGTCTACATGCTCTTCCGCGCACGCCTTGAGAGCCTGGACTTCGGACCCGGCGCCGAGAGCTTGGAGGTCGAGCTGATGCGTGAGCACCAGATCCCCTGGGACGACATCGCTTTTCCGGTCATCGGTGAATCGCTCAGGCTCTACTACCGCGACCGCGGTACCGGCCGGTTTCCGCTGCGCACCGGCGCCATCGAGCGCCTGCCTGGGCCTGAGCGACGCTACCGCACGCTCGTCGATAACGACCGGGCGATCTGATTCCAAAGACGGGGACAGTGTACCTCCAAAGACGGGACAGTATACCGATCTCCACACCGAACTGGGCCTGTTCGGAACACGTCCGCCGCCGCTCATGTGCGGGCCGCCGTGAGACGTCAGAACGCGCTATATTTCCCTGGTTGAGTAAGTGTTGTCCACGGATGGTATTGCCCGTGCTTCTGCCCGCTCGCCATGGTCGACATCCGTTCGTCGAGTTCCAACATCGTCGTGCTGAGCCCAGCGCTGCGCCGCCTGCTCGCGGTGGTGCTGATCGGCGGCGGACTGATGGCCGTCAACTCCCTGTATCTGTTGACCGTTACCGTTGCGGAGCGGCTTTCCGAGGCGGTGCTGCAGGATCAGGCTTATCTGGTCATGTTTCTCGGCCACCTGTGCCTGGGCCTGGCTCTGATGGTACCGGTGCTGCTGTTTGGGGCGTTGCACTTCCGGCGGGCGCGGCGGCGGCCGAACCGATACGCGATCCGGGCCGGGCTGGCGCTTTATGTCACCCTCATTGCGCTGTTCTTGTCCGGAATCCTGCTGACGCGGTTCGGGGTCTTCGAAGTCAACGATCCCGGGGTGCGCGGGCTCGCCTACTGGGTGCATGTGCTGACGCCGTTACTGGCGGCCTGGCTCTTCGTGCTGCACCGGCTGGCGGGGCCGCCGCTGCGCTGGCGGGCGGGTATGGCCTGGGCTGGCGCCGCGGTGGGCTTTGCTGCACTGGCGCTTGGGGTGCACGGGCTCAAGCTGCTGCACGAGCCTGACCTGGTGCGGGCGTTTGAGCCGGCGCTGGCCATGGTGCCTGCCGGCGATCCCATCCCGCCCGAGCGGCTGATGCGGGATGAGACCTGCGCCGAGTGTCACGCGGACCTCGCCGCACAGCACGCGGGCTCCATGCACCGGCTCAGTTCCTTCAACAACCCCGCTTATCGCGCCGCGGTGGACGAGACGCGTGCGGTGCTCCTGGCACGGGACGGGGACGTGAGGGCAGCCCGGCTCTGCGCCGTTTGCCATGACCAGGTGCCGCTCTTCGCGGGCCGCTTCGACGACCCAGACTACGATCCGGATGCGGACCCGGGCGCCAGCGCCGGTATCGGCTGCCTCGGCTGCCATGCCATCACCGCGGTCAACAGCCCGGTCGGCAACGGCGACTACAGCTTCGCGCCGCCGCCGCGTTATCCCTTTGCGCAGAGCGACTCCGCCGTCGGCCGCTTCCTGCACCGCCAGCTGATCCGCGCCAAGCCCGCCTTTCACAAGCGCACACTGCTGCGCCCGGTGCACGCGACCCCGGAATTCTGCGCCGTCTGCCATAAGGTGCATCTGCCGCCGGCGCTGAACCACTACCGCTGGCTGCGCGGGCAGAACCACTACGACAGCTTTCTGATGAGCGGCGTCTCCGGCCACCGGGTGGACAGTTTCTACTATCCGGAGCAAGCGGAGCCCGGCTGCAACGGCTGTCACATGCCCGCAGTGGCCGCGGATGACCCGGCGGCCCGGCGGCTGGATGACGACAGATCGGCGGGGCAGGGCGTGCAGCGGCTCGCCGTGCACGACCACCTGTTCCCCGCTGCCAACACCGCAGTGCCCGTAATGCTGGGCCGCCCGGCTCGGGAGAACGCGGCCCGTGTCGAGGCCATGCAACAGGCGGTGCGGGTGGATATCTTCGGCCTCAAGCAGGGGGGCCATATCGAGGGCGAGCTGACGGCGCCCCTTCGGCCCGAGCTGGCGGTGCTCGAGCCGGGCAAGCGCTACCTGCTGGAGGTGGTGGTGCGCACCACCGGCATCGGCCATGCGCTCACGCAGGGCACGGCGGATTCCAACGAGGTCTGGCTGGACGTGGCCGTCAGCGCAGGCGACGAGGTCATCGCCCGCTCCGGTGCGCTCAACGCCGACGGTGCCGTCGACGATTGGGCCTGGTTCGGCAATGCCTATCTGCTGGACCGCGACGGCAACCGCATCACTCGCCGCAATGCCCAAGACATCTTCGTCGCCCTGTACGACCATCAGATCCCACCCGGCGCCGCCGTCGTGGTGCACTACGCCTTCGACGTGCCGAAAGACGCGACCGGCCCCCTCACCCTCGAGGCCAGGCTCAACTACCGCAAGTTCGACACCCGCTTCGTCCGCTTCATGCAGGGCGAAGACTTTGCAGGCAACGATCTGCCCATGACCACCCTCGCCGAGGACCGGGTACAGCTGCCCGTTGCGGGGGTTGTGGAGCTAGGGCCGGATGCGGCAACCGCCCCGGATATCCCCGCCTGGCAGCGCTGGAACGATTACGGCATTGGCCTCTTCCGCGAGGGGCCACGGGGGGAGTCGCGCCAGGCGGAGGCCGCCTTCCGTACGGTGGAGCGATTACAGGTCGCGCAGGGGCAGGGGGGCGACGGCGCCCTGAATCTGGCCCGGGTGCGGTATCGGGAGGGCAGACTGGACGCCGCGGCCCAGGCCCTCGCCCGGGCCGCGGAACAGGGTGCGCCGCCCTGGACTGTGGCCTGGTATACGGGGCTCATCGCCCGCGACCAGGGCGACCTAGACCGCGCCATCGAGGCGCTGGAAGCCCTTGCCGACACGCGCTTCAACGCCGCCCGCGCACGCGGCTTCGACTTCGGTCGAGACTATCGGATGCTGACGGAGCTCGGCCGCACCCTGTACGAGCGCGCCCGACGCGAGCGCGGCGATGCCCGCCGTGCGAGCCGCGAGGCGCTGCTGACCCGGGCACGCCAACGCCTGCAACAGGCGCTCGCCGTGGACCCCGAGAATGCCGCCGCCCATCACAACCTGAGCTTGGTGCTCGCGGAGCTGGGCGACATCGACGCCGCCGCCCACCACCGCGCGCGCCACGCGTACTATCGCACCGACGACAACGCCATCGAACAAGCCGTCAGCATCCACCGGCGCCGCAACCCGGCCGCGGACCATGCGGCGGAGCCGGTGGCCATCTATGCGCTGCGGCCGGACAAGCAGTATGAGCACCGAGCAGAAACCACCCTCCAGGTCCAGGCCCGTTCCGCCTCGCGGTGAGGCCCGCATCCGCCGCGCCTTTCTGATCTCGCTGGCGGTGCTGGCTGCGGCGTTGCTCATCGCCACCGCGGCCTACCTGCTGCTCCAGCCACGGGCGCCGGCGCCCGTGGAGGAGGCCGAGATCGCCCTGCCGCAGGTTTCACGCGAGCCCGACCAAGCCACGGCAGCCGCAGGGGGCACACAAGCCGGCGCCGCAGCCACCCCGTCCCAGGTTCGATTCACCGACGTTACCGCGCAGGCCGGCATCGACTTCATGCACGTCAACGGCGCCTACGGCGAGCGGCTGATGCCCGAAACAATCGGCAGCGGCGCCGCCTTCTTCGACTGCGATCGCGACGGCGATCAGGACCTGTTTCTGGTCAACTCCCGTGAATGGGCCGGCCACGAGACCCTGCCCGAGCCGCCCACGCAGAAGCTCTACCGGAATGACGGCAGCGGGCGCTTCGAGGACGTTACTACCGGCAGCGGCCTGGACGTGACCAGCTACGGCATGGGCGTCGCCGTGGGCGACGTGGACGGCGACGGCTGGCAGGATCTCTACCTCACCACGCTGAACGCCAACCGGCTGTTCCGCAACGTACCGGCCCATGCCGCATCCGACGGCGCGCGCCGCTTCGAGGAAATCACGGACGCGGCCGGGGCCGGCGGCGACGATGATGCCTGGTCCAGCAGCGCGGCCTTTTTTGATTACGACAAAGACGGCGATCTGGACCTCTTCGTCGTCAACTACGTGAAATGGTCGCGGCAGATCGACTTGGAGATCGACTTTCGCCTGACAGGGCTTGGCCGCGCTTACGGTGCACCGGTGAACTTCGTCGGCACCGACAACGTGCTGTACCGCAACGACGGCGTTGGCGAAGACGGCAAAATCCGCTTCACCGATGTCTCCGCCGCGGCCGGCATCCATGTGCCGGACCCCATCACCGGCAACCCCGTGGGCAAGGGCCTTGGCGTCGTCCCTTTCGACTACGACGGCGACGGCTGGCAGGACCTCGTCGTCGTCAACGACACGGTGCGGAACTTTCTGTTTCGCAACCTGGGCGACGGCCGCTTCGAGGAGACCGCGATCTTCGAGGGCGTTGCCTACGATCGCAACGGTAAGGGCACCTCGGCCATGGGCGTGGACGTCGCGAATTTTCGCGACGATGCCGATCTGGGCATTGCCGTCGGCAACTTCGCCAACGAGATGGCCTCGCTCTTCGTGACGACCAACGGCCGCCCGCCCTTTGTGGACGAGGCGGTGCTGGAGGGCCTGGGGCCGGCGTCCCGCATCCCGCTCACCTTCGGGCTGATGTTCTTCGACTACGACCTGGACGGCCGCGAAGACCTGCTGCTCGCCAACGGCCACCTGGAGCACGAGATCCACAAGGTCCAGCAGAGCCAGCACTATGCCCAGCCGGCATCGCTGTTCTGGAACTGCGGTGAGGCATGCGGGGCGCGCTTCGTGCACCTGCCGCCGGAGTCCGCCATCGTCGGCGACTTGGCGCAGGACCTCGTCGGCCGCGGCATCGCCTATGCCGACATCGATGCCGACGGTGACCTGGACGTGCTCATCACCCAGAACGGCCGCCGGCCCGCCCTGCTTCGGAACGACCAGGACTTGGGCCACCATTGGCTGCGCGTGGAGCTGATTGGCCGCCCACCTAACACCGGCGCCATCGGCGCGCGACTGGAGCTCACGGCGGATGGCATCACGCGCTACCGAGATGTCCGGCCCGCCCGAGGTTATCTCTCCCAGGTGGAGCGCCCCGTCACCTTTGGTCTCGGCGAGCTGGATGACCCGGCGGCCGTGACACTGCGGGTCGTCTGGCCAGACGGCAGCGAGCAGACCGTGACGCCTCAGGCGCTGGACACAACCCTCACTATCGAGCAGCACAGCGATGTTTGAGCCACCCTCTGTGCCTGAGCTATGCACCGAGCCGCTGCGCAGGGTGCTGCTCGTCCTGGCGCTCGTGCTGCTGATGGTGCCGGGGGGCCGGGCTGTCGGGGCCGACCTCGTCGCCGAGCCGCCGACGCACTTCGGCATCGCTTTAGCCGCCGTCCCCGACGCCGACACCAGCGGAGCTGAGCCGCTGATGCAGCAAGCGCTGGCGACTGCCCGCAGCGAGCTGAACGACCTGCTCGCAGCGCCCAAGCCCGAGCGCGCCGACCTCGCCGACGCCTACGGTCGCCTCGGGGCGCTCTTGATCTTGGTGGAAGTGGAGAGCCGGGCCGATGCCGCGCTCCGCAACGCCATAGCGCTGCAACCGGATGCCTTCCGTTGGCCCTACTACGC
>NZ_JAIFKJ010000102.1 GCF_019695415.1 Thiohalocapsa sp. | reverse complement strand
GTGCGCACGCAGGGGCCGGCGCCGCCGAGGTCCCAGCCGTAGTCGTTGATCTCGTCGAAGAAGTGCTGGGTCGCCTGGGTGTCGGCGCCGATGAACATGATGTTGCCGGTCTGGCCGTGGAAGGTCACCAGGCCCGAACCGTGCTTCTCCCAGCTGTCAGCCAGCTGACGCAGCATGCCGGTGGTGTAGTGGTTCCCCGCCGGCGGCTGCACGCGCAGGGTGTGGAATTCTTTCGACTTGGGGAAGGCCTTACCGACCTCGGAGAAGCGCGGGATGATGCCGCCGCCGTAGCCGTATACCGAGACGGTGCCGCCTTTCCAGTAGCCCTTGCGGGTCTCGTAGGAGTGCTCCAGCTGGCCGAGGAGGTCGTTCGTGATCTCGTTGATGCGCGTGTCGCCATGCTCGTCGCGCAGACGCTTGATGCCGGAGATGAAGCTCGGCCAAGGGCCGTCCTCCAGCTGATCGAGCATCGGTGTCTGGTGCTTGTCGATCGCCATGTCGC
Source organism: Thiohalocapsa sp. (assembly GCF_019695415.1). GTDB lineage: Bacteria > Pseudomonadota > Gammaproteobacteria > Chromatiales > Chromatiaceae > Thiohalocapsa. The sequence goes on along the minus strand of NZ_JAIFKJ010000102.1, from coordinate 9,147 downwards.
TGAATCTCCCGTAGAGGTCAGATGAAATCAAAGCAGTCGAGCCCAACGATCGGCAGCGCGCGCCGCCGGCCTGAGAGCCCGGGTTGTGGTCTGCTGGCGGACTTCGCAGCGTCGGCTAGGCCGCATCCTCCGGTTGCCCCTAGACGGTTGCCCCTAGACCGCTGCCGGGCGGGAAGCCTTCAAACGATACTTCCCGACCCGCATCGCCCCGATCAGTCCGCATTGCGGCGTCCACTATAACCAGCCAAGGCGGTTGCAAACACTCCACGTTGGGGGTGGGGGGAGGCAGCCTGCCTATCCCTTTGGGGATAGTTGACCGCCGTACTTTTTTTACTGCGTGCTCAACAGCGTAGCGCACCCCACCCCAGGCCGCGCCAGAGCCCGGAGAGTCTAGCCAGCCCCCCTGATAATGTCAACGTACTCTAATATTAATACCCACTGATTTTCGGCCCGCTTGCGGCTCGGCCGAGAAGCGTCGGGCACGGGCGGCGCGTTGTATTCCTCGGCGCCCGTCAGCACATATCCGCCCAGAAGCAACGACGGGACAGACACGATACACAGAAGTTCCGCGACCCCTGGAAGACCACGAGTCGGCTCAGCAGACGCCCGAAGCCGGGCGGGCCGTCGGCTCGGCCAAACCGGGAGCGCCACGCCACCGGCTCTGGCCGCCCAGGGATGCGCGCAGACCTGCAGCTCACCGCCTCGGCGGCCGGCGATCGCCGAGGTATGCGCCACCGAGTCGAGCTGCGCCTGTCGTTGCGCCGACTCTTCAAACCACCGCCCCACCCGGCCACCGGGAAGGGATGCACCAGGCAGCACAGGTATGTTGAAACTCAGCGAGATCCTCGTCTCACGCAAGGACATCGAAAGCTTCACGGCGCTCCAAGAAGCGGTGCAGGACGCCGCCCGCACCGGCGAGCGCTTCTTCCGGATGGATGTGAAGCCTCCCTACCCGGACACCCCGGAGGATTGGGAGGAACGGCTCGAAGCCGCGTTCAGCGGCCTCATCCGCTGACGGCGCCGCCGGCGCCCACCGCGCAAGCACCGACCGGCAGAACCGAGCACAGGCAGCCCCAGCGACGACGAGGACACCGCGCATGCAAGCGAGTCTCGACCCGGCGAACCCCCACCAGGCGATCCCCATGAAGGCTTACGACATCACCAACCGCTTGACCGACACCGCCGCCGAATCCATCACACGGCAGGGAGCCGAAGAAGCGGCGTTGGAGTCGCACCTGCTTGCCTTGCAGGAGGACTTCGAAACTCTGAAGCGCGTCGGCGCCGATGCGGCACGCCTTGCCGATGCCAAGCTCGCGATGGCGCGCACGCTGGTCGGTCTCGGCCGCGGCGAGCAGGCCTGGCCGCTCGGGCGCGAGGCGTTCGACGCCTTCATGGACCAAGAGCAGTTCGAGTCTGCGGCCGACTGTTGCGAGGTGTTGTTCCGCGCCGAGCAGCCCGACTCTCTCGTCGCCCTCGGCCAGGGCATCTGGCTGGCTGTGACCTACCCCATCGACGTCGAGCTGGCCATCGAGCTGTTGAATCACGTTGTGGAGGAAACACCTGACGATGCCGACGGCGCAGCAGTCGCCGCCACGACGGCCCTCTTTCTCTCCGACGTTCGTGCGGAGGGCACCCAGCGCGACAACCTGGTGTTCTTCACCTCGCAGATGCTCTCCAACGTGGCCCGGCGCCACAGCGAGGTCGATTCCCAGGAGGCGTTCGACCTCTGGCGCGACCGCCTCGAGCTGCGCGAGCCGGAAAAGTTCCTGGTCCGCCTGCGCAATGTCGTGGACGTGTTGGTTCAGGATCAGTGGTGGTTCGACCGCGAAGCCTTGCAGGCGCGACTGCCTGACTGAGTCTCATCCTTCTGACTCGGCACGACTTCAATAACATTTGCGGCAACGAAACATGTTCTGGCAGGACGAAGAGGAAACCCCCGAGCTCACCGTCGCGGATGATGTGGTGGACGTGCTGTTCACCCTGCAGTGCCGCTCCATTCCGGTGGACCACGCCTATGTGCTGAGTCAGGCGCTGCTCGAAGCCGTACCTTGGCTGGCGCAGACGGGCGGGGGCATTCACACGATCCATGTGGCGGGCTCCCAAAACGGCTGGGAGCGCCCGAGCCACTCGGTGGATGAGCATTTGCTGCTGTCACGGCGCACCAAGCTCAGCATCAGGGTGCCCGAGGAACGGCTGGCAGACCTCAAGCACGCGCTCGAGGGTCGCACCGTCGATGTCGGTGGCGCGGCGCTCACCATCGGCGCCGGCAAGCCGCGGTCGCTTGCGAAAGAGCGAACCCTCTTCGCGCGCTATGTCGCAGGCCCCGCCGAGCGCGACGAGACGGCATTCCTGCGCTGGGCCGCGGACACGCTGGCGCGACAGGTCGATGTGCGCGTCCGCAAGGCCCTCTGCGGCAAGGAGACTCCGCTCACCACGCCCGACGGCCCCGTGTCAACGCGCAGCCTGATGCTGGCAGACCTGAAGCCTGAGGAATCACTGCGGCTGCAGCAGCAGGGCCTGGGCCCGCACCGGCTCATGGGCTGCGGCATTTTCATCCCGCACAAGGGCATCGACGCCGTGCACAAGCCGCAATAGCCGCTGCCCCAAGTGGATGACTTGGCTGCCGCAACTCACTAATATAAGCGGGTCGTGATGTTCGCAGACGCGGCCAACGCAGCAACCGTTGCACCCGGAACCGATCCCTGCGCCCGGGAGCGCCCATCGCAGCTCCCCGCGGGCCACCCGCACGGCGGATGGGGTCCGAGCGCAGCCCGATAGAAAAGATTTGAGAAGACCGCGCCGGCCGGCGCCGATATCCTGCTGCGGCCGGCGACGACGAGAGGAGCCCCAACCCATGTCGATCGAAGTCAACGGCAAGACCATCGAGACCACCGAGAGTGGCTATCTGACCGATCCCACCGCTTGGGACGAGGACATCGCCAAGACCCTGGCGGAAATCGAAGGCATCGAGCTTACGGATAAGCATTGGGACATCATCAAGTACCTGCGCGACGAGTACTTCAACAACAACCAAAACCAACCCATGGAGCGCCAACTGCTCAAGGACTTGGGCAAGATCTGGGGCTCCAAGCCCTCCAGCAAGGACGTCTACAAGCTTTTCCCGCTTGCCCCCACGAAGCAGGGCACCAAGGTCGCGGGCCTGCCCGAGGTCCATCGCAAAGGCGGCTATTGACCCGGCCGCAACGGGCCACGTGCGAGCGATCAAGACCAAGCCGGCCCAGCGCCGGCTTTTTTGCGTGAGCCGCCGGCATACGCACGCGCTGACCGCCACCGGGTCCGGGGCACCGTACCGGCGCGGCCCTGACCCGCACAATTCCATCGGGACGTGAAGCTGCGCCGCCGCCGTTACATCAGCCACGTGCTGTTGTCGCGGCATGCCTGGCGCGTGCGCTTCGCCTTTCTGCTGGGCGCCTTGCTGGTGGGCGCGGTGTCCTCCGCATTCGGCGTGCTGAGCGAGCAGGCCAACCGCCTGTTCTCCCAAATGGCCGCTGCCGAGCCAATGGCGCCGCTGCTCGTCACGCCGCTCGGGTTGGTGCTGGTCGTCTGGCTTGCCCGACGCTTCTTTCCGGGCAGCGAAGGCAGCGGCATCAACCAAGTCATCGCCGCGCTGGAGCTGCGGGCCAAGGACAAATACCTGACGCTCAAGCTTGCGGGCGGCAAGATCCTGCTGACCCTCCTCGGGCAAAGCTGCGGGGCCTCCATCGGCCGCGAGGGGCCGACGGTGCACGTGGCCGCGGCCATCATGTACTCGATGCGGCGTTTGGCCCGCTTCCCGGCAGACTACATGGCGCGGGGCATGTTGCTGGCCGGCGGAGCTGCGGGAATCTCGGCGGCCTTCAACACGCCCCTCGCCGGCGTCGTGTTCGCCTTCGAGGAAATGCTGCGTGGCTTCACCTCCAGGCTCGCGGGTATCGTCGTGCTGTCCGTGGTACTGTCCGCCTTGGTATCCATGCTGCTGATGGAACAGCGCTACTACTTCGGCACTGCTGCGGCGGGCAGCGCCCAGGGGCCGGGAGATTGGGCCGCAGTGGTGCTCTGTGGCGTGGTGGCGGGTCTTGCGGGCGGCCTGTTTGCTTTCCTCGTGCTGCGCTTCTCCCGGGCGATGGCGCCGTTGGTCGCGACACACGGACTCGGCGTCGCCTTCGTCTGCGGTGCCGTGCTAGTGCTGATGGGGGCGCTCACAGATTATGCCGCCATGGGCTCGGGCTACGACGTCGCCAAAGCGCTCGTCATCGACGGCGAAGCCCCAGCGCCGCTTTATCCGCTCTACAAGTTCATCGCCTCGCTGGCGTCGTACCTGAGCGGCATCCCGGGTGGCATCTTTGCACCGGCACTCTCCACCGGCGCCGGGATCGGCGCAGACCTGCACCGGCTGCTGCCCGTCGCACCGCTCAATCTGATGGTGCTGCTCGGCATGGTGGCCTATTTCGCCGGAGCCGTGAAATCGCCCATCACGGGCTTCGTCATCGTCATGGAGATGACCGACGACCAGAACACGCTGCTGGCGCTGATGACCGCCGCGATGATCGGTTACGGCGTGTCCTTTCTGTTGAGCCCACAGCCGCTCTATCACTCCCTGGCACAGATGCTCGTGGCGCGGGAGCAGGGTGGTACAGGGCGGACCTGATCGGGCGGCAGCGCCTCACCCGCGTATCCTGGACATTATCCCGATGAGGAAGCAACCCATCGCAAGCACGCTGAATGCACAGCACCGTGGGAGGTATATGACTCGCCGACGCGGTTACAGCAACGCATGCAGAGCCCGCCTCGCCGGGGCGAGAGTCGCATCCGAACCGGCGAGCTGGATACTAATGGTCGCCGTCCCCGTGCTGCTGCTCGCTGGCTGTGCGGCCAGGATGCCGGCGGAAATCCGCACGCCCTCGGCTGCGCCACTCACGGCTGGCGAAGCCCGGGCGGCACCGGATCGCCACCGCGGCAGCACCGTGCGTTGGGGCGGCAGCATTCTTGCTGTGCGCAACAGCCCGGAGACAACGGATGTGGAGCTGCTCGCGCGCCCGCTGGACGCGACGGGGAGGCCTGAGCCGGACGTCGCGGCCGAGTCAGCCGCATTCGGGCGCTTCATCGCCCGCTTCGATGGATTCCTCGACCCGGCGCAATACCCGAAGGACAGGCTGCTCACAGTCACAGGCGTGCTGGCGGGCGTGGAGACGCGCGAGGTCGGCGCCTACCCCTACCGCTACCCGGTCGTGAGGGCTACGGGCAAGCACCTGTGGCCAGCGCCGGAGCCGGACTGGCCCTCCTGGTATCCGGAGCCGTGGCCCGGGGCCGCCTGGCCCGGCTGGGGCCCCTATCCGTGGTATGGCGGCCCTTGGTACCGACCCTGGTACTGGTAAGCGCAGAGGGAGGAAGCCAGGGCTCCGACCCCACCGTACGCACGGCCCTCTACCGCTTGCCGACGGCTCAGCCGGCAAGCATCTCCATGCGGATGCGCACCGCTTCGCCCTGCACGGCCTCCAGCGCTTTGATCCGAGCCAGCGCCCGGTTCATGTCCGCCTCCCGCACGCGGTGCGTGAGCATAATGAGCGGCACATGCGTCTCACCAGGGGCGGGCTCCTTCTGTTGGATGGCCTCGATACTGATGCCCTCCTCGCCCAGGATACCGGCGATGCTCGCCATCACGCCCGAGCGATCCAGCGCGGTGAGCCGTAGATAATAGGCGGTCTCCACATCCTCCATGGTCAGCACCGGCGTGTCCGCCAGCTCCGTCGGCTGGAAGGCGAGGTGCGGCACCCGGTTATTGGGGTCCGTGGTGAGCACGCGCACCACGTCCACCAGGTCTGCGACCACGGCGGACGCCGTGGGCAACGCACCGGCGCCGGCGCCATAGTAGAGCGTCGGGCCCACCGCATCGCCCTTCACCAGCACCGCATTCATGACGCCGTCGACGTTGGCGATGAGTCGGCGATGCGGGATCAGCGTCGGGTGCACGCGCAGCTCGATACCGTCCGCGGCGCGCCGGGCTATCCCTAAATGCTTGATGCGATAACCAAGCTCAGCGGCATAAGCCACATCCTGGGCCTGAATGCCGCTGATGCCCTCGGTGAAGGTCTTGTCGAACTGCAGCGGAATGCCGAAAGCGAGTGACCCCAGGATGGTCAGCTTGTGCGCGGCGTCGATACCCTCGACGTCGAAGGTGGGATCGGCCTCCGCATAGCCGAGCGTCTGCGCTTCGGCCAGCACGTCGGCGAAGTCCCGCCCCTTGTCGCGCATCTCCGTGAGGATGAAATTGCCGGTGCCGTTGATGATGCCGGCGATCCATTCGATATGGTTGGCCGCGAGGCCTTCGCGCAACGCCTTGATGATGGGGATGCCGCCGGCGACGGCGGCCTCGAAGGCGACGGTGACACCATGCTCCTGCGCTGCCGCGAAGATCTCGTTGCCGTGCAGGGCGATGAGCGCCTTGTTGGCGGTCACCACATGCTTGCCATTGGAGATGGCCCGCAGCACCAGCTCCCGCGCCGGAGAGTAGCCGCCGATGAGCTCCACGACGATGGCGACATCTGGGTCATCCACCACCGCGAAGGCATCCTCGCCAATGCGGCCGATGGCGTCGAGCCCGGTAATACGCTCTGGGTCGTAATTGCGCGCCGCGGCATGGGCGATGCGGATGCCGCGACCAGCGCGTCGGGCGATCTCGGCAGCGTTGCGGGTGAGCACCGTGACGGTGCCGCCGCCAACGGTGCCGAGCCCCAGAAGTCCGATGTTCACGGGTTCCATCGTCTATCCTCGTGTCGTTTGTGTGTCCCGGCGGAATCTGTGGACGACCGGACGGCCGCCGCCGCACTCAGGGCTCCGCTGAACGATCCGGCGGCGCCCGCCGGGCAGGACGCCCGGCCATGTTCATTGCCGCTCAGGCACTGGACATGAAGGAATCGTCAGACCGCATCTTCCGGTTCCATGCCGATTATGGCCGCGCAAGGCCAACAACCAGCATCTCCTCAGGCCGGCTGCGATTCCGCCCGCGGGGCCGCCTGACCGGCAGCCTCCTGATCGCCCTCGGCGGCGCGGGCATCCTCACGGAACATCTGCTTGATACCGCGTACGGCCTGACGGGTGCGATGCTCGTTCTCGATCAGGCTGAAGCGCACGTGGTCGTCACCGTAGTCACCAAAGCCGATCCCGGGAGATACGGCCACCTTCGCGTCGCGCAGGAGCTTCTTGGAAAACTCCAGCGAGCCCATGTGCCGGTACTGCTCCGGGATGCGCGCCCAAACGAACATGGTGGCCTTCGGCTTGCGCACAGACCAGCCGGCGTCGTTCAGGCCATCGCAAAGACAATCCCGCCGACGCTGATACATGGCGCGAATGTCGGCGACGCATTGCTGCGAGCCCTCCAGCGCATGAATTGCCGCCACCTGAATCGGCGTAAAGGTGCCGTAGTCCAGGTAGCTCTTGATGCGCGCCAGCGCTGCGACCAGGTCTGGGTTGCCGCACATAAAGCCGATACGCCAGCCGGGCATGTTGTAGCTCTTGGACATGGAGAAGAACTCAACGGCCAAGTCCTTGGCGCCCGGAACCTGCAAGATGGACGGCGCTGTGTAACCGTCGAAAACGATATCCGCATAGGCCAGGTCATGCACCACCCAGATGCCGTGCTCCCGAGCCACCGCCACAACGTGCTCGAAGAAGTCGAGCTCTACGCAGGTGGTGGTAGGATTGCCCGGGAAGTTCAGCACCAGCATTTTCGGGCGCGGCCAGGAGCTCTGGATGGCGTCCTGCAGCTCCTCGAAGAAATCCACCTCCGGCGTCAGGCGCACGTGACGCACGTCGGCGCCGGCGATGATGAAGCCGTAGGGGTGGATGGGGTATGCCGGATTCGGCACCAACACCGTGTCGCCCGCGCTCATGGTGGCCAAGGCCAGGTGCGCAAGGCCCTCTTTGGAGCCAATGGTGACGATGGCCTCTGTCGCCGGGTCCAGCTCGACGCCGTAACGGTCCGCATACCAACGGGTGATGGCCCGGCGCAGCCGCGGAATGCCGCGGGAGACGGAATACCGATGCGTATCCCGACGGCCCGCGGCCTCGGTGAGCTTGTCGACGATATGCTGCGGCGTCGGCTGGTCCGGATTGCCCATGCCGAAGTCGATGATATCCTCGCCTCGGGCCCGTGCCGCGGCCTTCAACTCGTTGACGATGTTGAAGACATAGGGCGGCAGCCGCTCGATGCGGCGAAAATTGGGCTTGGGGGCGACCACGTTGAAACCTCGGCCTTGCGCGCAGCGGTAAAAGCACCAGAGTGTAACCGCAGCACCGGCGGATTCAAACGCCGGCGCCTGTCGTCGCCGCCACACCTTGGGGAGCCGCCGATGCCCGCATGGCTCCCCGGCGGCCCCACACCCGAGCGCGGCCGAGCTTACCGGTCGCCTGCATCGCCGTGATCAACACTGACACCGACCTCTCCGACAGCACCGAGCGAGCCCGCTTGCGCTACCAACCCTTCTACTGTGAGGAGAACGCCTGGTGGCTGTGCGCGGATCCGGCCCTGGGCCCTGAGCCGCGATGGGTGCTGTTCGTGCTGAATCGGCAGGGAGCCTGTCCGTTGGCAGCGCAGCGGGCAGTGCCGCCTGGCGCGCTTTGCTGGTGGGATTATCACGTGGTGGTCATGGACGCCCAAACACGCATCTGGGACCTCGACACCAGACTCGGCCTCCCAGTCACGGCCGCTGCCTGGCTCGCCGGTAGTCTCCCCGGCGCCGAACGTTGGCCCGCACCTCTGGCGCCGCTGTTCCGGGTGATGTCGGCAGCGGACTACCGGCTGGGCTTCGCGAGCGATCGCAGCCACATGCGCCGCCCAGGCGGCGGGTGGCTGCATCCGCCGCCGCCCTGGCCGCCCATCGGCACGGGCATGACGCTGCCGGCCTATCGCAGCACGGACGGCGACGGCCCCGGCGCGCTGTTGGACCTGACACGACTGCGTGCTCGCATCCAGCCCTGAAGCCGAGCCAGGCCCCGCCCCCGCCGCGTCCACCGCACGCACGCCCAGCCAGCAGCCATCGGACCACCACCCACACCCCGCCCGCCGCCCCCCCCCGCACACCCACCCCCACCACCGGCCCAGCCCCTGCCACCAGGCCCCCCCCACCCCCCACCCCCTAGCCCCCCCCG
>NZ_JAIFKJ010000653.1 GCF_019695415.1 Thiohalocapsa sp. | reverse complement strand
ACCCCCAGTTCTCCACCGCAGCCGAGGCGAAACGCACATGAACGACGCCCAGAACCCACACGCCCTGTCCGAAGACATAGCGCTGCGCATCGGCCTTGCCGCACGGGCGTTGCCAGACACAGACCCCGCCCGCCTGCTCAAAGTGCTGGCTGATGCCGTTGGCCTGCCGCCCACCGTCGCCCAGCTCGACGGCCTGACGGTGAAGCAGCTCAAGGCCGCCGCCGACGGCGAGCTGGCGGAGGTGGACGCCGACAGCCTCAAGGCCGCCCTGGCGCTGCTGAAGGGCCAGGGCGCGGACATCGAGCCGCCGCCGCCCAGCGAAGCCCCGCTCACCGAGGCGGAGGCCCCCGCCGGCAGCATCCGCGTCGCCTGCGCCTCCAACGGCGGCGAGCTGCTCGACGGCCACTTCGGCTCCTGCCGGCGCTTCCTGGTCTACCAGGTGGCCGCGGGTGCGCAGCGGCTCATCGACGTCCGCGACATCGAGGACAGCGACGCTGAGGACGACAAGAATGCCCACCGCGCCGCACTCATCCAGGACTGCCAGGTGCTGTTCGTTGCCAGCATCGGCGGCCCCGCCGCGGCCAAGGTGGTGAAGCGGGACATCCACCCGGTTAAGTTTCCGCAGGGCGGCCATGCCCGTGAGCAGGTGGCCGTCCTCGCCGGGCTGCTCGCCGACAAGGCCCCGCCGTGGCTCGCCAAGATCATGGGCCAGGACACGGACGACCGCGTACGCTTCGAGCGCAGCGCCGAGGAAGCCTGAGCGCCCATCCAGCTCGCTCGTGACACCGCTCCTGCGGTGTCACGCCGCGCCCCGAGGCCGAACCCCACAAGCGCCGTACGCACCCACACCCGATCGACGCCGACCCCCATGCTCACTGACGAATTCCTCGACCAGGTCACCACCATCGTCACCCGCGCCGGCCTCACGCCGGACTCCGTCGCCGCCCTGCGCCAGGCCTTCCCCGACGTGCACTTCACGCATTGTCTGGATGACGACATCGGCGCCGGCATCGACCCCTACCGCGAGGCCGACGGCTTCAACCTCTATCTCATCACCGGCGCCGAGCACTGCATCTCCTTCACCCGCAGCCAGGAGGGCGCCACCGGACTGGTGCTCGCCGAGGTCACCGAGGACGACTGAGCGCGCGCTTGGGGGACGCCGATTGCTTGGGCAGGCGCGCCTCTCCCAACAGCCACCACAACATCACCTGGGTGCCGAGCATCAATCGCAGGCGGCGTCGAACAGCTCGGCCATGTGGAAGCGCCCGCAGCGCTCGCAGGGCACGCCATCGCCGTGGTGGAAGCAGTGGAGGATGGCATCCTCCACCCGTCGCGACATCACCCCGGCGCAGCTCGTCGACAACCTGCTGTGCGCCTTCGAGGGCGGCGTCATCCTCTCCCGCCTGGACGCCCGCCCCGCGCTCCTGGCCGAGCAGATCCATCAGCATCGGCACTACGTCGATCTGCTGTTTCCGACCCCCGGCGATGCAACGGCCGGGTAACGCGCCGAGACCGAACAGGGGCAGCGCCGGTCCGCGCCCGCCGAGCGCCCAGCATGGTCACGGGCCCGCCCGGGAGACCGGCAGCGCCCGCCCCCGCGGGGCGGACGCGAACGCGGGCCTTCAGCCGCCGGCGCAGCAACCCGCAGGCGTCTTGCCCAAGAGCTTGCGGTTCAGCCGCAGCAGCGTCTCCAGGCTCTTCCACTGCACGATCATCAGCGGCAGCAGCAGCACGAAGAAGGCCGGCGTCAGCGGCGTGATCAGCCCGTTGCCCACCAGCCCGAACATGATCCAGAACCAGCCGAAGACGAAGAAGGCCACGCCCGGGCAGATCAGGCTGTAGGCCCCCGGGCTCTGCAGGTCGCCCGCCACGTAATCCCGGAAATAGCCGAGCCGGCGCATGACAACGTAGCCCAGAAGCCCGAACAGGATCTGAAGCGACAGGATCACGGAGGTCAGCACGAACAGCGCCGGCTTCGGCACCGCAAGCCCGAAGCCGTGCTGCAGCCCCATGATCAGCCGCACCAGGGTGATGCCGGACAGGGTCAGGATGGGGATCAGAATCCACAGGCTCGGCGCGGCGGCGGCGCTGATGCCGTGGCGCAGCATGGCCTGCGCGCCCACCACCAGCTTCACGAGCCCGAGCAGCGCCGACAGGCTCAGGAAGAAGATCGCGAAGAAGAGCCCGACGGCATTCACCACCTGGCTCTGGCTCATGGCGCCGGGTGCGGCGAAGGCCACCGCGATCATCGCGAAGGCGAAGATGGGCATCATCTGCCCCAGGTTGGCATTGCCGACGAAATCGAAGGTGCCCGTCATCATCAGCCGGGCCAGATAGCCACCGTAGAGCCTGAGCGCCCAGACCCCAAGCGCCAGCAGCACCGCCAGCACCCCCGGGAACAGGTACTCGGCATAGTCCCAGAGCCCCGGCACCGTCACCGAGCCCACCACGAACAGCACATTGATGGTCATGGTGAGCGTCAGCGGCAGCGCCATCAGCGCCACGTCCTTGTTGCCGGCGCGCAGGCGCTGAAACACCTCGCTGCGCCGCCAACGCCGGTAATGGGCAAGATTCCACACCAGCAGGCGCAGATGCAGCGCCGCCATGGCCAGCAGCCCAGCGACACCGAGCAGCAGCAGCGGTCGCAGCCACTCAGGCCCTCTGACCCAGAGCGCCAGCAGATCGTCCGCCGTCACCAGAGGTGTGCCCGGATGCGGCACCAGGAACAGGAAGTAGAGGAAGAAGGTCACCGTGAGCCCGCCGGCGCCGAGCGCCGCCAGGAAGTAGAGCGGGTGATACTCGGAGGTCTCGATCCGTTTCACACTACAACTCCAACGAAAGTTTGACGTTGGAGACAGTATTTTAGTATCTGCTAATACTCTGCATTGCGAAATGTCAACAACTCGAAACGGGCTGGCGCTCGTTTCGGGGTCGTCACCTGCTCGTGACACCGCGCCGGCGGCGTCACGCCTCCCCGGCGTTGCCGCGCCGCGCGGGGACGTGATTGGGTCGCCACGGGCTCCAGGCGCGGCCAACGACCCGTCGCGCCGGGGTTATCATCGGCCTCTTTTCCGATCCGCCAGCGAGCCCAAAGCCATGCCCGAGCGACTCCGACACCTGAAGCTCTACCGCGCCCTCGTCCCCGTCTTCTTCGCCGTGGACCTGCTCTGGCTCGGTGTCATCGCCGTGGGTTTCTATCAGGCGCAGATCGGTCATCTGCTGGCGCCGGAGGTGGACTGGGTGGCGGCGGTGGCCTTCTATCTGCTGTTCATCGGCGGCATCCAGTACTTCGGGGTGCGGCCCGGGCTTGCGTCCGGGCGCATCGCCGATGCCGCCCTGAACGGCGGGCTGTTCGGCTTTTTCACCTACATGACCTATGAGCTCACCAACCGCGCCACGCTGCCGGCCTGGCCGCTGACCATGGTGTTCGCGGACACCGCCTGGGGCGTACTGCTGTCCGCCGTGGTGGCGAGCAT
>NZ_JAIFKJ010000482.1 GCF_019695415.1 Thiohalocapsa sp. | reverse complement strand
CAACCGGGGGGCGATGGTGCCGAGGACGGCGGCGGGGCACAGAGCAGAGGCGGGACGGGCGCGTGCGCCGAGGGCGGCCGGTGGGGCGGGCAGTAGCCGCCGTCGGTCAAAGTCAATGGCTGGCATGCGGGACGCCCAGGAGAGAAGAGGATCAAAGTGGCTGGGTTGACAGGCTGGGCCGGATGCCCGTTGCAACACCCAACCCGAGACCGCTCAAGTCCCGCACGCCTACTCCCGCACCCCGCACTCCAGCACTCCTGCACCCCCGCCGTCCTGTACCCCTGCACTTAGCCCCTCGCCCCTTGAGCCTTACCCGTGCGCCACCAGCCGCAGCGCATCCAGCCGCAGATGGGCGCGGGAGAGGACCTGCTCCAGGCGCTCGCGACGCAGCTGGAGCTGGGCGATTTCCTCGTCACGGACGGCGGCGTTGACCTTGGCCAGAGCCGTCAGGCGCTCGATTTCCGCATCAAGCATCACTTGCATGCGCGCCACGGCCGCCGCGCGCATCTCGGAGACGGCGGTCTCGGCGCGCACCTCTCCAGCGGCGAACATCCGCTCGATCAACTGCTGCTTGGCGGTGATGAGTGCGGAGGCGAGCTTGCGGTTGCCCGTGAGGCACTTGCCGCTGAGCGCATCGGTGGCGATGGCGTCTGCGTGGTCTGCGCCGCGCTCGTCGAGCAGCAGCCGCAAGCCGAGCCGCGGCAGGAAGCGCTGCACTTGCAGCGCCGGCGGCGCCGGGCACTCGGCGACATAGAGCATCTCGAGCAGCAGCGCGCCTGCGTTGAAGCGCGGGTTACGGGTGAGGATGATCGCCGCACTACCGAGATCCGATCCCGCAAGCTGGTCCATGGCAGCAAGGGCCAACGGGTGCTCCCAGGTCAGGAAGGCCCGATCCTCATGCGCCAGCGCATGGTTGCGGTCGAAGGTGACGGTGAGGCCGTCCTCCGGCAGCCCTGGGAACTGCTCCTGGAGCATGTGGCGGCCGGGGTGCAGCACCAGAGAGCCGCCGGGGCCGGGTTCCTGATCGACGCCAAAGGCATCCCAGAAGGCGCTCAGGTATTCGAACAGGGCGGGGTCACGGTCCATGTCTTCCATGCCCTGCACTAGCTCCGCGGAAACCGCCCGCCGATGGGAGCCCAGTTCCAGAAGGCGGTCGCGGCCGGCCGCGAGCTGGGCGTTCAGCGTCTGCCGCAGAGCGGCCGCCTCCCGCACCAGCGTATCCACGGCGCTGCCGTTGGGGTCAGCACCCTCGTCCAGCAGCGTCTTCAGGTGCCCCCCGAGCTGCTCGTAGACCGTCGCGGCCGCCGGGCAGTGCTGCGACAGCGCATCCAGTCCGTCGGCGTACCAGCGGTACAGGGTTTCCATGGCGGTGCCGGCAAGATAGGGGACGTGGATTTCGACGCTGCTGGTCTGGCCGATGCGGTCGAGGCGACCGATGCGCTGCTCCAGCAGCTCCGGGTCCAGCGGTAGATCGAAGAGCACCAGGTGGTGAGCGAACTGGAAATTGCGTCCCTCGCTGCCGATCTCCGAGCAAAGCAGCAGCTGCGTGCCCTCCTCGGGGTCGGCAAAGTAGGCCGCCGCTCGGTCCCGCTCGATGATTTCCATGCCCTCATGGAACACCGCCGCATGCACGCCGAGGCGTTCGTGCAGGTATGTGCGCAGGGCCAGCACCGTGTCCGCATGAGCGGCAATGAGCAGGACCTTGGCCGGGTGCAGATCCCGAAGCAACTCCGCAAGCCAGGCGACCCGGGGATCCTGCGCGGGCCAGTCGTCGCCGGCGCCGACCTCCGGATGGATAGGCTCCACGCCGCCACCGTAGCCATTCGGCGCCGCTAGCGGATAGGCGTGGGCGTGGCGCTCCGGGAAGCCGGCGACCCCGGCGCGCGTATTGCGGAACAACAGTCGCGAGGTGCCATGGCGGTCCAGCAGGCGCTCGACAATCGTGGCCGTGTCCAGAGTGGCGGTGTCGCCCAGCAGCTCCGAGAGCCGTGTCTGCTGGGCGTCGGTCAGCGGCGCGTCCTCCAGCAGCCGGCCGGCGATGTCGGCGATGGCGGCATAGTCCTTCTCTTCGGCCAAGAAGGCCTCGTAGTTGGAGAAGCGCTCCGGATCCAGCAGCCGCAGCCGGCCGAAGTGTCCCGCGCGGCCGAGCTGTTCCGGCGTCGCCGTCAGCAGGAGCACCGCCGGTGTCTGGTCCGCCAGAGCCTCCACCAGATCGTAGTCGAGGCCGCTGTCTTCCGGCGTCCACGCCAGATGATGGGCCTCGTCGACGATCAGCAGATCCCAGTCAGCTCCCAGCACGGCGGCAGCATGGGCGGGGGTCTCCGTCAGCAGGTCCAGGGAGCAGAGCACGCGCTGCTCGGTCTCGAAGGCGTTGCCGGCGCCGAAGGCTTGGATACGCTCACGGTCGAACAAGGCGAAGCGCAGGTTGAACCGACGCAGCAGCTCCACCAGCCACTGGTGCAGCAGCGCCTCCGGCACCAGGATCAGCACCCGCCGGGCGCGGCCGTCCAGCAGCATACGGTGCAGAATGAGCCCCGCCTCGATCGTCTTGCCCAGACCCACTTCGTCCGCCAGCAGCACGCGCGGCGCGAAACGTTCGGCGACCTCGGCGGCGATGTAGAGCTGGTGCGGGATGGGCGCGATCCGCGCACCCACAAGCCCGCGCACGGGCTCCCCGGGCCACTCGCCGCGGTGGCGCCAGGTACGCTGGCGCAGCCGAAACCAGGTATCGCGGTCGACCCGCCCGGCGAGCAGCTTCTGCTGCGGGCGGTTCAGGTGAAGATCCGCCGCCAAGAGCTGCTCCGGCACTTTGTGGGTGCCGCCGCTGGCGTCCTCACCGGTATAGACCAGGAGCTGCGACTGCTCGTCCACAGCCACGACGGTGACCTCCAGTCCCTCGATGTCCCGGACAACATCGCCGACACCGAACGCCGCCCGCCATAGGGGCGCGCTGCGCCTCGCGTAAAGCCGTTGCTCGCCGGTGGCTGGGAACTGCAGGGTGACAGTGCGCTCGTCGCTGGCCTCGACGATGCCGAGCCCGAGCTCGGCCTGGGTCTCGGACAGCCAGCGCTGGCCGGGTTTGAACTCGGGGGGACCTTCGGGCATGAGTGCTCGCGGTTGCTGGTGGCGACGGATCCGGCCCGACGGTGGACCGGCTGTAGGTTTGCCGCCGTGCGCGGGACTGCGACCCGATGATCGGGGCAGCCGGACACAGCGGCCTGTGGGGTCAGCGCGCGGCGCTTCCGGCCGCGGCGCACATGCGGCCCGCAGGTATCACTTGCCGAGCTCCACGATGTGGGAGATCACCGCTTCCGCCTGCGCGGGCGGGACTTCACCACAGCGCGCATCCGCAGGCATCTTGCGCTCCCCGCGGGCGAAATCGCCAATCTGCTTCTTCAGGTAGGCAGGGTACTGGACGATCAACGGCGGCACCTTTCCGGCGTCGTCACCGCTGGCGTCGGCACCGTGGCAGCCGGCGCAGGCGTCTGCATAGAGCTCGGCGCCGGCGGCCTCGAACGCGGCCTTGTCAGCAAAGGCTTCGAGCGCTGCCGCGCTCGGCTCGTAGGGCCAGAGGCTGAGCCGCGGCGGGCTGAAGCCCGCAACATGTCCGGCGACGAGGTCGATGATCTCGGCATCGAACCGATGGTGCTGGAAGATGGGCACCATGGGCTTAGTGCGCCGGGCCTGCGACTTGAAGGCGTGCAGCTGGCGGTCGATGTAGGGCTGCGGGAGTCCGGCGATGCGCGGGTAGGTACCGCCGTCACCGCCCTCACCTCGCTTGCCGTGGCAGTCCACGCAGTAGGCGTAGATCTGCTCGCCGGTGACCTCCGCGGCGGCGTCGTCGGCTGCGTCCTCCGCGGCAGGCGACGGTGCCGACGTCGCCAGGGCACACAGCAGCAGCGCCGGCAGCATCGGCCGGGGTCGTCGCCGCCGATGCCGCGCCGGCATGGCGCCTCCGGCGTCTAAGGGTGGCGGCGGCGCGATGCGGTGTCGGCTCATGTTGCTGACTCGACTGGCGGTGATTCTCGAATAGGGCATGGCCCGGGTGGCCGGCAGTGGGTGCACAGTGGTTGCGACGCCGCTGCACTGACCATGATAGCGGGCCAAGCCGGGTTCTGCCCGGCGCGTCCCGCAGCACGGCGCTGCGCTCCGCTGTGGCTTGACCTCCGACAACGCCGCTGGACCTCAGCGGTGGTTGAATGTCGGGTCGCCTGAAGCAGAAGCCCAACAACCCGAGTCCTCGGTCATGCCGCTGTTCAAACTGCAATACTGGATCCTCGCCGGCATGCTGCTGCCGGCGGTGCTGATCGTGTTGGCGCTGGTGCGCCCTGAAGGACCGGATTACGAGGTCCGAGAGCGCAACGAAGGCTTCGAGCTGCGCGAATATGCGCCCATGCGGGTGGCGGAGACGCAGGTCACCGGCGATTTCGCGGGCGCTGATGATGCCGCCTTCGGCCTGTTGCTGGACTACATCCGCGGCGATAACAGCAGCGGGCGTAAGCTCCCCATGCTCGCCCCGGCCATGCAAGAGCAGGTCGGCGAAGACGCCTGGCTGGTGCAGTTCGTGATGGCGCAGGAGTACCCTCTGGCCATGCTGCCGCGGCCAGCAGATGAGGACGTTCGCGTCCGCGAGATCCCGCGGCGCCTGGTCGCCGCGCGTCGCGCCGGCGGTAGCTGGGACGAGGCGGACTGGCAGGCACAAGCACAGCGCCTTCGGAACGCTGTGACGCAAGCCGGGCTCGAGCCCGTCGGTGAACCCGTCTTCGCGCGCTACAATGCGGTTTTCGTCCCAGGCTTCCTGCGGCGCAACGAGGTCTTGCTCCCCGTCGAGCCCTGAGCGCAGCACCGACCCGGGAACCGAACCCAGGCGATCCCATCGCCGTCCACAGGAGCGCCCGATGTCCATGCAAGCACCCGGAATTCAGAGCGCCACGCTGCCTTTGCCCGCCGCGCCGGTCGGCACCTCCATGGGCCAACATAGCGAGCAGGTACCGCTGCCGCCGGCGGTTGATGCCCCGCGCGAGGTCTATGCAACGCCAGAGCTGAAAGAGATCAGCTGGTACGCAGACGGCCCCGAGGGCACCCGCCCCCTGGTGCTGCTGCACAGCATCAACGCCGCCCCAAGCGTGTTCGAGATGAAGCCGCTGTTCGAGCATTATCGCGCCGAGCGGCGGGTCTACGCGCCGGACCTGCCGGGCTTCGGCTTCTCAGATCGCAGCGACCGCCCCTACTCGCCTGCGCTCTATGCAGAGGCCATCAACGCCTTCCTTGCGGATGTGGTGAAGGAGCCCGCGGATGTCGTGGCCTTCTCGCTCAGCTCGGAATTCGCCGCCCGGGCCTGCCTCGCGGCGCCGGAGCGGTTCGTCTCGCTCGCCCTGCTCTCCCCCACCGGATTCAGCGACCGGCGACTGCCCTCCGGCGGGGTCGGCAAAGCGCTGCACCGCGTGTTCACCCTGCCGGGGTTGGGCTCCGGGCTCTACGGCCTCCTCACCAAGCGCGGTGGCATCCGGTTTTTCCTGCGCCAGAGCTATGTCGGCGAGCCCCCAGACGAGCTGATCGACTACGCCTATGCGACGTCGCACCAGCCGGGCGCCATGCACGCGCCCTATCGTTTCCTCTCCGGGCAGCTGTTCACGCGCAATGCCGTCGAGACCCTGTACGCCAAACTGCAGCTGCCGGTGCTGGTGATCTACGACAAGGACGCCAACGTCACCTTCGATCTGCTGCCGGGCTTGCTGGCTTCGCATCGCAACTGGCGCGCCACGAAGGTCGAGCCGACGCTCGGCATCCCGCAATGGGAACGGCCCACTCGGACCATCGCCACATTGGACGATTTCTGGCGCACCACGGCGGCGTCGACTGACGGCTGAGTATCCCGATCAGCCGGCGGCAGCGCGCAGACGGGGCCGACCGCACAGACCTGCTCCTGGCGGCTTGCAGCTTGCTGAGCTGCACCCGAAGGGACAGGTCGATGCTCCGGCCCTGAACGCCCCTACGCTGCCACCGCCGCGGTTAAGCCAGTCTCAGGCCTCTCAGCGGACGTCGCTGCGAAGCGTTCGTCAGAATGGCCAACCATAGCAACTCGCCTGTCGCCGTCACCTCACGTCATCGCCCCTACGATGTCCGTACCGTCGCCAGCCATGGACATGCTCGCCCCCGTCGCCATCCTGGAGCAGTTGGAGACGCGTCTAGCGGAGACCCTGGCGCGGCTGCCCCTCGCGGATCACGGCGGTCTGCAATCCGTGCTGCTCGCACTGCCGCACGCACCGACGGCGGCACCGGAGCTGGCCGGGCGCCAATTCCAATTCCGCCACCCTCAGCGCGGCGACCTGCACGCTGGCTATGGTGAAGCCGCGGCCTGGTCTGCGACGGGCGCCGAACGGCTCGCCGACCTGGCGCAAGCCCTGCCGGGCTCGCACTGGCATCGCGTAGATCCCGACGGAACAGGGCTCGACGCCTTCTCCCTCCTTGGGTTCGCCGCCACCGAGACGCCGCCGTCGGCTGCCGCTGAGCCGGGGGCTGCGGCCGGCAGCGAGCACCTGCCGAACGCCCTGCTCTGGGTACCGGAGATCGGCATCGTTGCCCGCGACCATGAGGCCGCGTTGGTATTCTCGACTAAACTCCCAGCGGATCCAGAGGACCTGCTCCGGCACTGGCGCAGGCGGCTGCGTGAGCTCATACCGGTCCTGTACGAGCCCCCGGCCGGGCCCAGGCCCATTGCCCGGCTGCGGCGCGCCCGCGAGGAGCCGGAGGCCGCTGACTGGGAACGGCTGGTGCGCGGCGCGCTGGCGCAGATCGACGCAGGTAACTTAGACAAGGTGGTGCTCTCGCGGCGACTCAGCGTGCAGGGGCCGCGAACATTCGACGTGGCGCGGCTGGTGGATGCGCTGGGCTGCCTGTTTCCGTCCTGCCAGACCATCAAGCTGCGGCGCAACGGGCGGAGCTTCGTCGCTGCAACGCCGGAGCGCCTGCTCGGTCTCACGGGCGGTCGGCTGGAGGTGGATGCAATCGCCGGCACCGCCGGACGGGGGGAGTCCCTGGAGGACGACGCGGCCCTGCGCAACGGACTGCTCCGCTGCGAGAAGAATCTACGCGAGCATCGGTTCGTGATCGACGCCGTGCGCGCGGCGCTCGCTGACTGCTGCGAGGGCTTCCGCGTCCCGAGCGCACCGCAGGTGATGCAGCTCAGCAACGCGCAGCACCTTTGGAGCCCCATCACTGCCCGGCCAAGGCCGGGGGTGCGGCTACTCGACCTGGCCGCACGCCTGCATCCGACACCCGCCACCAACGGGCAGCCGCGTGCAGCGGCCCAGACCTGGCTGCGACAGATGGAGCCCTTCACCCGAGGCTGGTACACCGGTGCTGCCGGCATCCTGCATCCGAACGGTGACGGCGAGCTCTGGGTGCTGTTGCGCTGCGCCGAGGTGAGCGGCGCCGAGGCGGAGCTGTTCGCCGGTGCCGGCATCGTCGCAGGCTCCGACCCGGCCGCGGAGTGGGGCGAGACCGAGGCAAAGCTTGCGGCCATGCTCTCGGCCCTGCGCTATGCCTGAGCGCTCGCGTGGTCCGCAGCACAGGCGTATGCCGTCCTGCCTTCCAAGCACTACCCGCAACATCGCCCAGGCTCATGACTGAAGCAGATCAGGGCTGCAGCAACCTGCGCTGGGCGGACGCGCTGCTGGCGGGGCTCGGCGCCGGCGGTGTACGCACCCTGGTGCTGTCGCCGGGCTCACGCTCGACGCCGGTGGTTCTCGCCGGGCAGCGAGCAGCAGACCTGGAATTGATCCCCATCCTGGACGAGCGCAGCGCCGGATTCTTCGCCTTGGGCGCAGCCCGAGCCTCGGGACGACCAGTCGCCCTGCTCGCCACCTCGGGCTCTGCCCCGGCGCACTGGTATCCAGCGGTCATCGAGGCGAGCGAGACCGGCGTGGCGCTGGTGCTGCTCACCGCAGATCGGCCGCCCACACTGCGCGGCTTCGGTGCCAACCAGACCATTGACCAGACGCGGCTTTTCGGCGCCTTCGCCCGGGAGTCGCACGACCCGGGGCTGCCGCAGGCGGACGACGCTGCGCGCGCTGCGGTAACCGCCCTCGGCCTACGCGCCGCGACCGTTGCCCTGGGCCCGAGGCGCGGTCCGGTGCAGATCAACTTGCCCTTCGCAGAGCCGCTGGTGCCGAAGGCCGACTGCGCCCCCCTACCCTCGCCGGCGAGCACGGCACCCGCCGCGTCGGGCTGGCGGGGCGGCGTCGTCGCGGCCACCGGCCTGGCGACCCTCCCGGCTCCCGCAGGCAACGGGCTCATCGTCATCGGCCCAGGCTTGTACAGGCCGGACTTCGCACCGGCGCTGCGAGACGCCGCCCGCCGGCTGGCACTGCCCGTGCTTGCGGACCCGCTCTCGGGGCTGCGATGGGGACCCGCCTCGGATACCGTGATCACCGCCTACGATGCGCTGTTGCGCAATACCAGCGCCGCCCGCGCCCTGCGCCCGGACTGGGTGCTGCGATTCGGCGGTGCACCGGTATCGAAAGTGCTCGGCCAATGGCTCGCCAACCTACCGTCGCTGCTGGTAGATCCCGCCGGCGGCTGGCGCGACCCGGAGCACGGCGCCCGCGGGCGCATGGTCGCCGAGCCTGCCGCCGTCTGTGCGGCCCTCGCGCCCGCCGCCGCACCCGATCCGGCTTGGCGCAAGCGCTGGAGCCGCGCCGATGACCAGGTCCGCGCCATTGCCGACGCCCATCTCGCCGCAACCCACTGGTGCGAGGCGCACATGCTCCGGCACCTGCTCGCTCGGATCCCGGCGGGCGAGGCCCTGTTCTGTGGCAACTCTCTGCCCATCCGCCAGCTCGACACCTGGTCCGGTACACGGACGGACCCCCTCACCTTGCATGGCAACCGCGGCGCCAGCGGCATCGATGGTCAGCTCTCCACCGTCGCCGGGCTGAGCCATGCGGCGCCAGGCGACGCTGTCCCGCCCTGCTGGGCGCTCCTCGGTGACCTGTCCGCCGTCCATGACCTGAGCGGCTGGCTGCTGCACGGCCGACTGCGACGCCCAGTGATCGTCATCAACAACGGCGGCGGGCGCATCTTCGACTACCTGCCGCAGCACGGTCTACCGGACTTCCAGCGGCTCTGGCGCACGCCCGTAGCACCGGACCTCGGCAGCCTGGCGGCGGCATTCGGCCTCGCGCACCGGCGCGTTGAAACCAGCGCGGACTTCGATACGGCCATGAGCAAGGCCGCAACGCTTTCCGGGCCTGACGCCGCGATCCTCGTGGAGGTCTACGTCGATGCCGACGCGTCCCGGACCATGCATCGGGATTACTGGCAGGCGGTTGCAGCGAGCGCCGACGTGGTCGCCGCGATTAATGGGCACTAAGTCATCGACCTCGTCAGGCGGTGAGCGTCTCCAGAACAGCGACTTGCCGAAGCGACGCGGACGCGACGGGAAGTGCGGCGTTAAAACCGCTCGAATAGAGCGGCTATTCCTCATCGTTGTGCCTTGCCAGTCACCTCGCGAGGCTCACCCTGACGGCCGTCCAACTACAGTTTCAGGACTATGTAACGGCGCCTTCGCACCTCGCACCTCGATCCTCGCCCCTAAACCACCTGCATCCCGCGGCGCTTGAGCCGGTCCGGCTCCACGTCCAGCGCCGCCATCTCCGCCCGCACCGCCTGCTCGATGCCGGCGGCATCGAGGCCG
>NZ_JAIFKJ010000283.1:1528-9768 GCF_019695415.1 Thiohalocapsa sp. | reverse complement strand
GTCATGGCGCGAAGATGAGCATCACATAAGCCAGAAACAGCGTCAGGTGCACCATGCCCTGCAGCAGATTGGTGCGGGCTGCGCTGAAGGTCACCACCGACACGGCAAGCGTCAACAGCAGCAGCACAAAGTCGGCGTTCTGCAGTCCAAGCGCCACGGGCTCGCCGGTAACCAGGCTGACGGTCAGCACCGCCGGGACGGTGAGCCCGATGGTCGCCAGCGCGGAGCCCAGGAAGATATTCACTGAGCGCTGCAGGCGGTTCGCCACGGCCGCCTCGACGCCGCCGATACCTTCGGGCGTCAGCACCAGCGCGGCAACGATGAAGCCGCCGAGAGCCGCGGGCAGGTCCAGGGTCTCGATGCCGTATTCGATGGGAACCGCGATCTTCTTCGCGAGCAGCACCACCGGCAGCATATACGCCAGCAGCA
This sequence comes from Thiohalocapsa sp., assembly GCF_019695415.1. Taxonomy (GTDB): domain Bacteria; phylum Pseudomonadota; class Gammaproteobacteria; order Chromatiales; family Chromatiaceae; genus Thiohalocapsa. The sequence goes on along the minus strand of NZ_JAIFKJ010000283.1, from coordinate 9,339 downwards.
TGACCGCGTGGAACGCGAGTGAGCGCACCTCCAGTCCGTCGTGGCCGTGCCCATCCTCGGCACCGGCGGTTTCGGCCTGCGTGAAGTAGCCGGCATGACGCACCGTCTGGATCGCCAGGAAGGTGCCGTAGAGCGCCAAGCTCATCACCACCACGAACATCGCCTGAAAGCCAGACAGCGTCGGCTCCGCAGTGGACACCGTGTAGTCTGGCAGCACCAAGGCCAGCACCGCCAGCGGGATGATGACCGACAAATAGGCGTTGGCACCCTGCAGGTTATAGGTCTGCTCACGGTGGCGGAGGGCGCCGAGCAGCAAGGTGAGCCCCACCAAACCGTTCAGCACGATCATAATCACGGCGAACATGGTGTCACGGGCCAGCGCCGGGTTATCGGCGCCGTGCAGCATCAGGGTGGCGATCATCATCACTTCGATCGTGATCACCGAAAGGGTCAGGATCAGCGTGCCATAGGGCTCGCCGAGCTTGACGGCCAGGCATTCGGCATGATGCACAACGCGGATGGCCGCCCACAGAATCACCACGAACAGCCAAAGGAACACAAGGCCGAGCCAGGCAAGGCTGCTCAGGTCCGCAAGCCAGGTCTTGCCGAACAGCAGGAAGAGGACGGTGGTGACGAAGATGGGCAGAAGCGGCGCCTCGGCGCGCCAAACCGGGGTCACGGTGTGCGGCATGGTGGGGGGCTCCAGGCGGCCTACGCAGACACCGATTTACTGGGCATCCTGCCCAATCAATCGGCGTTTCTCTCGGACTGCGCCAAGAGGATACACGCCCGGCGCGCGCGTGCCGACCTACGCACGGTCGTAGGGCCGCATCAGACTGCCATTGCTGTCGGTCACGCCCAAGCGACCAACACAGCAGCGATCAACGCCACGCTGCTGCGGAAAGCCCAGCCGAGATGGACCGACCCAACCGCGCGTTCAGCAGCCGACCTCGTAAGCAGGCGGTACCAGCCCATCCTCGTGGGCAGCAGCCTGCTCAAGGAAATCCTCCAGGTCCGCCCCGATGACCTCGATGCCCTTCTTCTCGCAGAACCGAAGCTCCTTCTCGGTGGGCTCCGGGATCAGTGCGTAGCCAGCGGGCTCGCCGGCGGCGTAGATGATGTCTGACATCACCATGCGCTCGGTGTCGCGGGTGAAGCGCATCCCGAGGAAGAGATACTGCCGCCCCACCCGATGCTCCTTGAGGAACTTGGGCAGGCCGAAGCCGCCCATAAGCTCGGTGATGTAGTCCACGAAGTCGGCGTCCGAGGCAATATAGGTCGCATCCGGTCGGGGGCTGCCCAGCGGCTTGAACAGCATGGGCAGCTGCGGGTCGACGCTGGACTGGTCCACCTCGCGGTAGGCCTCGCCGTCGTACACGTGCAACTTGAAGCGATAGTCCGTACCTCCCACCCTGGCGATGCCGCGAATGAGCGTGTGTGGACGCTCAGCGTAGGAGTCCTGGAGCTGTGTGTCGCGGTTGATGTCGATGACATAGGGCGGCGCGGCGGCGGCGAGCCAGTCGTGCAGTGCAGCGCGGGTCCATTGGCGCTGGCCGTAGAGCTGGTCCAGGAAGCGGTTCACGGCGCCGCGACCGCGTTTCAGCTCCACATTCATGGCGGCGCGCGGGAACTCCCACATGAGCTTCGGCGCCATGGGCCGCCCGTTGTTCATGGCGATGATGAGGTCGTCGCTCAGCGCCGGCATGGGCTCGCCAGAGCTCGTATCGCGCACGTCGAACAGCACACCGGGCCCGAGGTAGGGGACCAGATCGCCGCGCTGCACGGCCTGGGCGAGATCAGTGAGGGACAGAGACATGGGTTGGGCTTCCGTCGTTGTCGGGCCGAGGGTCATCTGATTCATGCAAGCAACCCTGGTGCCAGACGGGCTGCGCACTAACAGGCTTCGTACGCGGCCTGTCTAGGGCTGTCTTCGGCGGCGCCTGCCCCCGGGGCTTGCGCCTGTCCCAAACCCCTCACCCGCTGCGGCTTGTCGACTTTGTGACATCGCCGGTGCCAGCCCCTGTGCGCGGGCGGCCACAATGCAACGACCTCTCCCGAACAATCACTTAGCGTAATCCTGGCGCCGGCGGCGGCGACCGCCTGCGCGCTGGCACGGCTTCTGCTTCCCGCCATCCGAAGCCCACGCGCAGGATCAAGCATGAAGCAGAAAGACATCGCCGCGCTCCTAGACGAGCCGGCCTGCGAGCACAACAAGAAAGAAAAATCCGGCTGCGCCAAGCCCAAGCCGGGCGCCACCGCCGGCGGCTGCGCCTTCGACGGTGCGCAGATTGCCCTGCTGCCCATCGTGGATGTCGCGCACATCGTGCACGGCTCCATCGCCTGCGCCGGCAGCGCCTGGGACAACCGCGGCACCCGCTCCACGGGCCCTGAACTGTTCAAGCTCGGCATGACCACGGACCTGACGGAGCAGGACGTCATCATGGGGCGCGGCGAGAAGCGGCTCTTCCACGGCATCAAGCAAGCCATCGAGACCTACGAGCCCTCCGCGGTGTTCGTCTACAACACCTGCGTGCCGGCGCTCATCGGCGACGACGTCGGCGCCGTCTGCAAGGCCGCCACGGAGCGCTGGGGCACGCCCGTGATCGCAGTGGACGCCGCCGGCTTCTACGGCACCAAGAACCTGGGCAACCGCATCGCTGGCGAGACCATGGTCCGCCAAGTCTGCGGCACCCGCGAGCCGGACCCGCTGCCAGCGGGCGTCGAGCGCGGCGGCTTCAAGGTCCACGACATCACACTGATCGGCGAGTACAACATCGCCGGCGAGCTGTGGCACGTCCTGCCGCTGTTGGACGAGCTGGGGCTCAGGGTACTGTGTACGCTCTCAGGCGACGCCCGCTTCCGGGAAGTGCAGACCATGCACCGTTCGGAAGCCAACATGATGGTCTGCTCCAAGGCCATGATCAACGTGGCCCGGCAGCTGAAAGAGCGCTACGGCACACCCTGGTTCGAGGGCAGCTTCTACGGCGTCGCCGACATGTCCCGCGCGCTGCGCGACTTCGCGCGGCTCATCCACGACCCAGCCCTCACGGAGCGCACCGAGGCACTGATCGCGCGCGAGGAGACGCGGTTGCGGGAGGCCCTGGCCCCCTGGCGCGAGCGCCTGGCCGGCAAGCGCGCGCTGCTCTACACCGGCGGGGTCAAGTCCTGGTCCGTCGTGTCAGCCCTGCAGGATCTGGGCATCAGCGTGGTTGCCACGGGCACCAAGAAGTCCACCGAGGACGACAAGGCACGCATCCGCGAGCTGATGGGCCAGGACGCGCCGATGATCGAGGACGGCAACCCGCGCTCGCTGCTCGATCTCTACAACCGCTATGACGCCGACGTGATGATCGCCGGCGGGCGCAACATGTACACCGCGCTCAAGGCGCGCATTCCCTTCCTCGACATCAACCAGGAGCGGGAATTCGGCTACGCCGGCTACGACGGCATGCTGGAGCTGGCCCGCCAGCTCTGCGTCACCCTGGAGAGCCCCATCTGGGCCGCCGTGCGCAGCGCACCGCCCTGGGCGGTGCCGACATCACCGGTCACCGACCCCGAATCGGTTCCCGTGGGAGCGCTGGCGCCGGCGCCAGTCGCCGAGCAGGACGACACCGAGCAGGAGGTCGCGACCCATGCCTGATCCGACCGACACGCCGCGCGTCACCCCGCCTCCGGTCACTCCCCCGGCCAATGCCCCGATCACTCCACCGGAAATCGTCAAGCGCAACAAGGCGCTGGCGGTGAGCCCGCTCAAGGCCAGCTCGACCCTGGGCGCCACCCTCGCTTTCCTGGGCATGGACCGTTGCCTGCCCATGCTGCACGGCAGCCAGGGCTGCACGGCCTTCGGCAAGATCTTCTTCATCCAGCACTTCCGCGAGCCCATGCCGATGCAGACCACGGCGCTGGACCAGGTCAGCACCATCATGGGCAGCGACGACGCCGTGGTGGAAGGGCTCGCGACCATTGCGAGCAAGCATGCGCCCGACCTCATCGGCCTGCCCACCACCGGCCTCACCGAGACCCAGGGCGCCGACATCGAGCGCGCGGTGGCCATGTTCCGGGCCAAGCACCCGGAGCACGACCAGATCGCCGTGGTGCCGGTGAGCACGCCGGACTATGCCGGCAGCCTGGAGTCCGGCTTCAACACCGCGCTCAAGGCCATGATCGAGCGCTTGGTGCCGAAGGCAAGCGCCTGCGGCACCCGCCCCGGTCGCCGCCGCCGGCAAGTGAACGTACTGCCCGGTGCGCATCTGACGGTGGGCGACCTGGAGCACATCAAGGACCTGCTGGAGCGCTTCCGGCTGCGCCCGGTGCTGCTGCCGGACCTGTCCGACTCCCTGGACGGCCACCTGGCAGACACGGACTACAGCGCGCTCACCATCGGCGGCACCCGGCTGGAGGAGCTCGAGCACCTGGGCGATGCGGTGGCGACCCTGGTCATCGGCAGCTCCCTCGACGGCGCTGCGGATGCACTGGCGGCCCGCACCGGCGTGCCGGACTATCGCTTCCCGCACCTGATGGGTATGGACGCCATGGACGCCTTCATCACGACGCTCGCCGAGATCAGCGCGGAGCCGGTGCCGGACCGCATCACGCGCCAGCGCAGCCAGCTGCAGGACGCCATGCTGGACGCCCACTTCTCCCTCGGCCAGGCACGCTTCGCGGTCGCCGCCGACGGCGACCTGCTCGCCGCACTCACCCAGCTCCTGGCCGCCATGGGCGCAGAGACCGTGGCGGCCGTCGCGCCCACCAACGGCCCTGCGCTGAAGCAGGTGGCGGCGGCGTCCGTGAAGATCGGCGACCTCGAAGACCTGGAGCAGATCGCTCGGGCGAACGGCGCCGAGGTGCTCATCACCAACAGCCACGGCGTGCACACCGCGGAGCGCCTGGGCATTCCCCTGCTGCGGGCCGGCTTCCCGCAGTTCGACATGCTCGGCGGCTATCAGCGCCAGTGGATCGGCTACACCGGCACGCGGGCGACCCTATTCGAGCTGGCGAATATCCTGCTCGGGCTGCACAAGGGCGAGATCCATGCCTACCGCTCAAGCCTCAAGCAGTGGCCGGAGGCCGAGCGCGGCGCGACCGCCACGGCCTGACGAGCACCCAGACCAGCGCGCCAGCCAGCCATCGGCCGAGCAACGACGACCCGGCAGAGCGGAGACCACCATGACCTTCGAACGCAAGCTCAGGATCATAGACGGCGGCACGCCGCCAACCGCAGATGCCGGCGTCGGCGCCGACGACACCGCCGAGCAGGTGTGCGTGGCCTTCGCCAGCGCCGACCGCAAGCACGTGGACCAGCACTTCGGCGCCGCCGAGGGCTTCGTCATCTACCGTGTCGGCCCGCACCGCTACGAGCTGATGGAAGCCGCCCAGTTCGGTCGGCTCGACATGGACGGCAACGAAGACAAGCTAGCCGCGAAGATCGACGCCCTCGCCGACTGCGTCGCCGTCTACTGTCAGGCCGTGGGCGCCTCCGCCATCGGCCAGCTCAAGACCCGCGGCATCCAGCCCATCAAGGTCGCCCCGGAAACACTCATCAGCGGCCTGCTGCGGGAGCTGCAGCAGGAGCTGCGCGAGGGGCCGAGCGCCTGGCTGGCCCGGGCCATGGAGCGACGCGCACCGAACCGCGCGGATCGGTTCGAAGCGATGGAGGCGGAGGGGTGGAACGAATGAAGTTTGAACTGAGCAGTTTGAAGCCCGGTAGCGCGGATAAGCGCAGCGCATCGGCCGTCTTTGGCTGAGGGCTGAGGGCTGAGGGCTGAGGACATCACGCAAACCCTGACCTCCGCCCTCCGCCCTGCTCGACGACCTACATGAACGAAACGGAAGGAAGCTCCAGTCAATGATCGAGCAAGAAGCCTCAGTTGTTGCCGTCGCCGACGGCGCTGCGCTCGTGGAGGTGCCGCGGCGGAGCAGCTGCTCCGGCTGTGGGCACGGCGCGAGCTGCGGCACCGCCACCGTTGCGAAGTTGTTCGGCAACGGCAGTGCCACGCGACTGCGAGTCATCGACCATCTGGGCCTCGCCGCCGGCGAGCGCGTAATCATCGGCATCCGTAGCCCGCTCCTGGTGCGGGCGTCGCTCACCGCCTATCTGCTGCCGCTCTTGGCTCTGGTGGCCGCCGCCGGCGGTGCCGAAGCCGCAGGCCTCGGCGATGTCGCCGGCGCCGCGAGCGGTTTAGGCGGCCTGCTCGCGGGCCTCTGGCTCGCCGGACTCATCACCGGTGGCAGTGGGGCTCGGGCACGCTTCCGGCCCGTGCTGCTGCGACGTACCACTGGCGCTGCCTGCATCACCGTCGAACCGCCACATCCGACGGTGGCGGGGTGAACACCAGTGCGAAGTGCGTGGTGCGTAGTGCGTGGAGCGCCGCCACCCCGCACTACGCACCGCGCACTGCGCACTCTCCACTTCTCACAACCAACTCAGAGCAACAATGACCGAAACAGCTACCCCCAAAATCGCCGCAGACGACCCCGTCCTAGAAACCGCCTTCGGCCAGGAGATGGTCCGCCAGATGCGCGCCATCGACGCCTACGGCACCACCGACAACCAGTCCGCGGCGGAGATCCTGGAGCCCTTTGTCCTCACCAAGGAGGAGAAGCGCGAGCTGCCCATCGTCGGTGATCCGGACGAGATCGTCATCGCCCGCATCCAGGTCTTCTACAACGCCATCGCGGCGCTCATCGAGCAGGAATGCGGCCTGATGGCCGTGCCGCTGGTGAACCTGACCCACGAGGGTTTCGGGCGCGTGCTGATCACCGTCGGCAAGCTCGTGGTGTTGGACCGCAGCCTCCGCGACGTGCACCGCTTCGGCTTCGCGAGCCTCAGCAAGATGAAGGACGAGGCAGACAAGTATCTGTCCGTGGCGATCGAGCTGGTGGGCGAGCATTCGGACGTGGCGGGCCTGTAGGGCCGAGTTTCGAATGACGAGTAGCGAGTAACGAGTATCGAGTAGCGAGGCGGGGCAGAAGCAGAAACGCCGTTCTCCCTCTCCCCTCGCCCCTCGAAACTCGAAACTGGAGCGAAGCGACCATGACCGACGAAGACCTGAAAGCACTCGAGAAGGCCGTGAAGAAGGCCAAGCGCATCGCCAGCGAGCGTGCCAGCGAGCTGCACGACCTGGTGGAGGACCGCCTGCCGGCGGCATACGAGGAGATTCCAGCCACGGCTCAGGCCACCTACGAGGCCTGCCTGGCCTGGGCGGAGGCCACGGCCAAGCTGAAGGCGGCCGAGGCAACGGCCTGAGCACACCGCGCGCTGCTGACAGCCAAACACCCTCAACCCAAGCGGAGCCAAGCATGAGCACCATCACCGGCCTGACCCGCGGCGGCGTCGAATGGACGCCCGCGTTTGTGACCTCACTCAATCAAGCCAACTGCATCGGCTGCGGGCGCTGCTTCAAGGTGTGCCCGCGGGACGTTTTCGAGCTCATCGACAGGGACGACCTGGAGCTCGACGACGATGACGACTTCGATGACGACTTCGACGAAGCCCCAGGCATGGTCATGAACCTGAAGGACGCCTTGGACTGCATCGGCTGCGAGTCCTGCTCCCGCGTCTGCCCCAAGGGCTGCCTTACGCACGAGCCGCAGGCGCTCGCGGCTTAGCCCGACAGGGGCGGGTCAGCGCAGCGCCCGCCCCGCCCACGGCGACGCCTCAACCCCAGGCGTCGCCCTTGGGCTTATCTGCCTGCGCCGCCGTCTTCTTGGCGGCGACCTGCTTGCTGCCGGTCCTCTTCGCGGTCGCCGTCTTCTTCATCCCGGCCTTCTTCCATGCGGCTGTCTGCTTGGTCGTCGCCCTCATTCACGGC
>NZ_JAIFKJ010000283.1:0-1518 GCF_019695415.1 Thiohalocapsa sp. | reverse complement strand
CTACCCCCGGGGGACAGCGGGGGCGGCAGCGGACCCTCCGCGCCTCGGTGGACGCCCTCGAGCCCCCAGCCAAGCAGCCCCAACACCATCCCCGAACTCTGGGTCGGGCCGGCGGCGGGGAGCGCACCAGGCCGCGCCGACACCGACAAACGTGCCGTCAAGACCGATGAACAGGGTTCACGCCTGCCAGCGCCTGAGGCTAGGCTTCCAACATCAAGCGCACGGCTGCACGGCTCTGCGCTTTCGTCGCCGTGACGCGGCCACGACCAGCAAAAAAGGTTCAACGCGCGGCCGAGCCCTATTCGGCTAGGTCTGTTCGCCGAGACTCCTGCGATTCGACACGGCATCGAGCGGCGGCGGCGAGCAGTTGCGGAGTTCCAGCTGTTATGCCGGGTCGGTCAGTTGGGCTCCGCAATGATCGGTCCCTAGCTGTGCGTCCTTTGGCGGCCAAGATTGGCCGCTTTTTTTTGGATCGCGGCGGCGCGTCGCCACCTCTCAGCGCGCCCCGGCCGGGGCATCCGCCCTGTCAGCACCAGATGTATCGATCTCGTTTATCGCAAGCGTCGCCTCCGAGCACACGTGCTGCGCCAATCCCGCGCCGGCCTCGGCGTAGAGGTTGAACACCTGGTGGACGCCTGCCGCACGGAGCGCCGCTTCATCGTCGGGAAACTTGGCAATGGCACCGATGGTGCCCTCGAACCCCTCCTTGAGGAGATGCTCCGCGGCGAAGACGTTCTCCGAGGCCTGGGGCATGGCCAGCAGCACCAGCTTGATGTGGCCGTCGTCCAGGTGCAGGCGGTGCCAGAAATCCGCGTCCGTCGCCGAGCCCTGCACGACATTGCGCCCCGCCGCCTGTTGCCGGTTCACCGAATCCGGGTCGGCATCGACACCCACCGGCCTGAGCCCCCGCTCCTGCACCAGGAAGTCGTAGGCGCCACCGCCGATGCGGCCCATGCCGAGGATCATCGCATTCGCATCACCCGGATCGATCTCCACCTCCGCCGGGATGCGCTGCCGCCGCTCCTGTCGGCGCAGCCGGCGGCTGAAGAGCTCGTAGATGACGTGTGACTGGCTGTTGACCGGCGAAGAGACGACAAATGAGAGTGCGAGTGTGATGGCGATAATGGCAAGCCAGTCCGGCGGCAGCCAGTCATTCTTGGCGGCGACAGCAGCGACGATGAGTCCGAACTCGCTGTAGTTGAACAGCGCCAGCGCGCCCAGCAGGGCCGTGCGGGCACGCAGCCGGAACGCCAGCAACAACTGCTCGAACAAGAAGCCTTTCAGCAGTAATGCGACCAGCAACAGGATGACCACCGGCGCCATGTCCAGAGTGGGCGTCGCTGCGACACCGATGCTCAGAAAGACTCCCACCAAAACCAGATCCTTGAGGCCGAGCAGCGCCTTGGCCAGCCCGCCGGCCCTTGGACGGGACGCCACCACGACACCCCACCGCACTCCCCCCCCGCCCCCCCTGCCCCCCCCCAGCACCCACACCCCCCCCCCCCCCCAACCCCCGGC
>NZ_JAIFKJ010000127.1 GCF_019695415.1 Thiohalocapsa sp. | reverse complement strand
CAAGTCAGCTGGTGTGCAAGGTGACGGAAATCGCCTAAGACGCAGTCGATCTTGGGGTCGATTGGTGGCGCACATGGTCAGCAGACCCTGTTGCCGGGGTCTGCGGCGGCCCCAGGGTGACCCTCGCAAACGGTAACCATCGCTCGCTGTGCGATGGTAGATGCCGGCTCCTCACCGCGAGGTCCGTCGGACTCCTGCCGGCGGTGACCGTCTTCAGGCCTTCGCCGACCATGGTCCTGGCCAGCACGGCGGCGGTCGCGCGCGTACCGGCCCCTATCCGATTGTCCGTACAATCGCATTAAAACTTGCACTCGCCGCTTGACCGTCAGAGACGCCTCTACGAGTGCAAATTCGCCCGGGTCAGAACGATGGCCGGCTCGGAAACACTGAAGTCTCCTCCCCTAAGTCTCCTCCCCTTAACACCCGTATCAAGGGGCCACAACGCGCACTCATCGAGCGGGCTGCCCGGCAGGCCGACAAGTCCATTTCGGACTTCGTGCGCGATGCTGCCATCCAAGAGGCCCAGAACACGCTGCTGGACAAGACCCGCTTCGAGCTTGCGCCCGCCGCGTGGGCACAGTTCATCGCCTTGGTTGTCGGCTCGGTTGCCCGCGCCGAAGCGCAGGGGCGGTGCGACGCAACATGCCGGACTCGGTGCCGGTCATGCTGCTTGCGCGCTTAGCCGTCGACCGCCGTCGGCAGGGCAGCGGTCTTGGCGCCGCGCTGCTGCGCGAGGCAGCACTGCGGACCCTGCAAGCCGCGGACCTGGCTGGCATCCGCGCCAGGCTTTTTCACGCGATCTCGCCAGTATTCCGGTCGCCCGGAGTGGTGGGAAAAGGAACGACGACAACCTCGGTGTCCTGCTCTCGGACAATTGTCGGTCAGTCGAGCTGGTTGAGCCTCATCCAGGCCTGGTTTGCGAGCGCACGCTGGCGGCCCAGTCGGAACAAGTCGTTCATATAGTCCTTGTCGAAGGGCTCGTCGGCGACGGCGTAGAAGCTCTGGGGGATGTAGGCGAGCCGGTAGTCGAGGCCCTGCTCGCGGGCGACGATGTAGAGCTCGGCGAGGTTGCCGATGCTCTGGGTGCCGATCAGGGTGTCGATGCTGCGGCTCATGATGGGCACGAGCCGGCGCTTCACGGTCTGCCAGCGCGGGCGCAGCTTGGCGTTGCGGATGACATAGAGCCGCGGCTCGCCCTGAGCGTCGAGTCGCTCGGCGATGCGCTGCCAGTCCGCACCCGCCGGGGAGAAGAACAGCTGTGCGGTGACGCCGCCGTCCACATGCAGCTCCTCAAAGCGTTGCCCGTCGGCCTCCACTTCGATCAGCACCGACGGGAAGACGCCCGGGATGGACGCGGAGGCCAGGATCACGTCGTGGATCAGCGCCGGTGCGTTCGGCGCGTCGCTGGCGGCCAGGCGGGTGATGTCCCAGACCACCGGCCGGCCTGCGTCCAGGTTGGTGGTGCCCACCAGCAGGCTGCGGCCCTTGCGGCCCTCGGCGGCGATCTTGGCGAGCACGTCGTCGTTCAGATACGCGGCGATCTTCTGGCGCAGCGGGCGGGTGCTGCTGACCGCGTCGCCGCGGATGATCTCCAGCGGGCCCCGGGGCTCCATCAGGTCGTCCGTGGAGAATTGCGTGTAGACCTCGCGCAGCACCGGGTCGTACTCGGGGCCGAGGAAGGCGAAGGGGGCAATGAGCGCGCCGGTGCTGATGCCGGTGACGATCTGAAACTCGGGCCGGGTGCCCGTCTCGGTCCAGCCGGTCAGCAGGCCGGCGCCGTAGGCGCCGTCGCCGCCGCCGCCGGAGATCACCAGGTAGCTGTGCGGGCGGCCCATGACGCCGCCGTAGCGCTCGCGCAGCGTCGCCTCGGGCTGGGCGAGCCAGGCGTCCAGCTGCGCCGGGCGCTCGTCGCCCCAGTAGCGGCCGCCGGCGATGCCGGGGAGGCTCGCGTCGGCCGCCAGCGCCGCCGGCAGCGGCTCCAGGCGCTCCGGCGCAGCGGCGCAGCCGGTGAGCAGTACGAGAACGACCACCATGGGCCAGACCGCGGCGGCCCGCCGCCGGGGCGGCAAGTTAGGCTTGGCCGGCGGTGGGACGGGGTGCGTGTCGCGGCGCACGGCAGAGCGGGAAGCTTGGTCAGCAGCGGGCAGGAAGTCAGTCGGGCGGTCAGGCAGTCGCATGGTCTCGTATCCGGAATAACACGGCATAGAGCAGGGGCACGACGATGAGCGTGAGCAGCGTCGCGAAGGCGAGGCCGAACATGATGGTCACCGCCATGCTCTTGAAGAAGGGGTCGAACAGCAGCGGCGCGACGCCGAGGATAGTGGTGAGCGCCCCCAGCACCACCGGCCGCGCGCGGCTGGCGGCGGCGTCCAGCACCGGCGCCAAGCCGGGCTTGCCGGCCCTGCGCTCGGCGTCGGCCTGGTCCACGAGTACGATGGCGTTCTTGACCAGCATGCCGATCAGGCTCAGGAAACCCAGGATGGCCATGAACTCGAAGGGCACCTGGAACAGGAGCAGCCCAATGGCCACGCCGACGACGGCGAGCGGCACCGTGAGCCAGATCACCAGCGGCTGGCGCACCGCGTTGAACATCACCACTACCGCGAGCACCATCGCCGCGAAGCCGTAGGGCGCGGAGATCGCGAGCCCTTCATTGGCCTCGCGGGAGGCCTTGTACTCGCCGTGCCATTCCAGCGCATAGCCGGGCGGCAGCGCGATGGCCTCGATCCGCGGCTTGAGCCGCTCCAGCACCGGTCCGGACAGCGCACCCGGCTGCGGGTCGGCCTGGGCCTTGATGGTCGGGAAGCGGTCCTCGCGGCGGATGATGGCGTCCACCCATTGCAGCTCGGTGCCCGTTACCAACTGGCCCACCGGCACATAGCGCCCGGCGGTGGGGCTGTAGACCTGGACGTTGTCCAGCGCCGCCGCGGTGTCCCGCTCCGCCTGGGGCGCCCGGGCGATGATGGGCACCAGGGTGTCGCCCTCGCGGTAGTCGCCGACGCGCTCGCCGCTGAAGGCGCGGTTCAGCGCGGCGCTGACCTGGGTGACATCGACACCGGCGCGCTGGGCGGCCACCGGGTCCACGTCTGGGCGCAGTACGGGCACCTTCTCGCGCCAGTCGTCCTGCACCGCGACGGCGCCCGGGTCCGCGGCCATGATGGCCTTGGCCTCGTCGGCGAGCCGGCGCAGCACCGCCGGGTCCGGCCCGCGGAAGGCGGCCTCGATCTTCTTGCCGCCGCCGCGCCCGAGCATGAACTTCCAGACCTTGATGGCGGCGTCCGGGTGCGCGGCGGTCAGTTGCTCCTGAAGCTCCGCCACCAGCGGGTCGATGCGCCGGAAATCGTCCACGTCCACCAGGAGCTGCCCGTAGGCGCTGTTCGGCTCCTCCGGTGAGTAAGTCAGCATGAAGCGCAGGCCGCCTTGGCCCACGAAGCTCGTGGCATGGGTGACGCCGGGCTTGGCGCGGACGGTCTCCTCGATGTCGGCCAGCTCCGCCGCCGTGACGGCGATGTCCGTGCCCTGGGGCAGGTAGATGTCGACGACGAACTGCGGACGCGCCGACTCGGGCATAAAGCCGGGCGTGACAAAGCCGAAGCCGATTACTCCCGCCGCCAACAGTGCCAGCAGCGCGAGCCCGGTGCCGAGCCGATGGGTCAGCAGCGTGCGCAGCACGGCCCGGTAGCGGTCCAGCACCGGCTGGCGGGCGCCGTCGGCGTCCGCCGCCGGCTTGATCTTGAGGAAGACGACGCAGAGCAGCGGCGTGATGGTCACCGCCAGCAGCCAGCTCAGCAGCATGGAGTACAGGATCACCCAGAACAGCGAGCCCGCGTACTCGCCCATGTCCGTCGGCGAGAGCCCAATGGCGCTGAAGGCCAGGATGCCGACGGCCGTGCCGCCGAGCAGCGGCCACTGCGTCGCCTGGACCACGTCGACGGCAGCCCGGCGCCGGTCCTCGCCCCGCTGCAGGCGCACCAGGATGCCATCGGTGACCACGATGGCGTTGTCCACCAGCATACCGAGCGCAATGATGAGTGCGCCCAGGGAGATGCGCTGCATGGCAATGCCGTCCAGGTTCATCGCGATGAGCGTGCCCGCCACCGTGAGCACCAGCACGATGCCCACCACCAGGGCGCTCCGCAGCCCCATGAAGAGCACCAGCACGCCGACCACGATGACCACCGCGGCGATCAGGTTCCAGACGAAGCCGTCCACCGCCGCCCGCACCGAGTCTGACTGGTAGGAGACGACGTTGAGCGCCATGCCCACCGGCCGCTGGGACTCCAATATCGCGAGCCGCCCGCGCACCGCATCGCCCATCTCCACCACATTGCCGCCGGCGACGTTGGACACGCCAAGCCCGATGGCCGGCCGACCGTCGTAGCGCACCAGCACCCGCGGCGGCTCGACGAGGCCCCGGCTGATCTCGGCCACGTCCTTCAGGAAGATCACCTGCTCGCCGCCCCCGGCGCCGAGCACGATGTTGCCGATGGCGGCCACCGAATCCACCTGCCCCTGCGGGGCGATGCGGATGCGCTGCGGGCCGGCGGTCAGGTCGCCGGCCGCGGAGATCAGGTTTTGCCGGCGCAGGGCCTCGTCGATCTGCTCCCGGGTGATGCCGAGCTGCGCGGCCCTGGACGCGGCGATCTCGACATAGATGGCGTCCTGGGGTGCGCCCAGGGTCGCGACCCGCGCCACGCCCGGCACCAGCACCAGCTCGCGCTCCAGCACCTCCACGTAGTCGCGGACCTGCTCCAGCGAGTAGCCGTCGCCGGTGACGGCGAAGAAGAGCGCGTAGACATCGCCGAAGTCGTCGTTGACCACCGGCGGGCCGGCGCCGGGCGGCAGCTCGCGCTGGGCGTCGGCGACCTTGCGCCGGAGCTTGTCCCAGACCTGCTCGAGCTGGTCGCGGCTGCGCGCGAAGGGCAGGTCGATTTCGACCTTGACCCGCGACAGGCCCATGCCCGAGACGGAGGTGATCTCCTTCACCTCTTGGAGCTGCTGCACGGCGCCTTCGATGACGTCGGTGACCTCTTCGGCCACCTGTGTGGGCAGCGCCCCGGGGTAGGGCGTGGAGATCACCGCCTCGCGGATGACGAACTCCGGGTCCTCGAAACGGCCGAGCTGCTGGTAGCTGATCCAGCCGCCCACCAGCAGCAGGATGCAGCCGAGCCAGGCGATGGTGCGTTTGTCGAGCGTCGCGGAGGCGAGGTTCATGGCGGCCGCACCAGATCAACGCTCGGCTGAGAGCGGGTGTACGCGCATGCCCTCGCGCAGGCTGTGCACGCCGGCGGTGACGATGCGCTCCCCCGGCGCGAGCCCGCTCAGCACGGCCACGTCCGCCCCCTGGAGGGCGCCGGTCTCGATGTCGCGGCGGCTGACCTGGCCGTTCTCCGGGTCCACCACCCAGACCGTCGGCGTGCCGTCCGCGTCGGCGGCGACGGCGGCGATGGGGATCAGCACAGGGGCGGCGCCGTCGGCAGCGTCCTCGCCGCCGGTCAGGGAGGCGGCGGTATCCGGCAGCACCTCCACGCCCATGCCCGGCAGCACCCGCAGGCCCGGCGGTGGGGTCAGGCCCAGCACCACCTCGTAGGTCTGGGTCTGCGGGTCCGCCTCGGTGGCGAAGGACTTGAGGGTCACCGGCAGGCGCTGCTCCGGCAGGTCGTCGAACACCGCGAAGCCGGCGGCGCGCCGCGGCTCGCCGCGCACCACCCGCTCCGGCACATGGATGACGATCTCCAGGGCATCCGGATTCTGCAGGCTCACCACCGGCTCCTTGGCCTGCACGTTCTGGAAATTGTCGGCGAGCTGCCTGGCAACGATGCCGGCGAAGGGCGCTGTGAGCCGGGTGTCGGCTAAATCCTTCTGCGCCGCCGCGAAGCGCGAGCGCGCCACCTCCATGGCGGTGCGCTTGCGGTCCACCTCGGCCCGCGCCACCGCCTGGCTCCGCTCCCAGAGCCGGCGCACCCGCTCGTACTCGGCGGTGGCGGCATCCAGCTCGGCCTGCGCCACGTCCAGCGCGGTCTGATAAGAGGCCGGGTCCAGCCGCGCCAGCAGCGACCCGGCCTTGACCGCTTCGCCCTCGGCCACCGGCAGTTCGACAATCTGCCCCGGCACGTTGAAGGCCAGCTCCACGCGCTGCACCGCCCGCACCCGGCCCGGGAAGCGCAGGTCGCTGCCCAGCTCCGCCGCGCTCACAACCTGCATCTGAGCAGGGCGGGAGACCTCGGTGGGCTCGGTTGGGGGCGGCGTCGGCGCCTCGCAGCCGGCAAACGCCAAAGCCAGCAGGGACATGGCGGTGACCGTGCGGTGCCAGCCAGCGCTGCGAGGAGGGCTACAGACCCGCTTGGAGGAGTGGACGGTTACGGTTTGCTGGGGCATGCTGAGTCGGGCGGGGTCAAAGCGTCGAATTATGGGCGTCTGGGCCCCGCGTCGCTCACCAGCGTCGCCCAAAATGGGCAGCGCCGATTACGCCGACGCCGAATCGGTCACCAGTTCCAGGGCATCATGCGTCCGGCGCGCCCCATGGTCGAATCCACGCCGGCGGCCATGATCGCCATCTGGCCGCGCATCCCCTGGACTTCGGTGGCGAGCACCGGCAGCGCGTCCATCTTCCGGTCCATTTCCGCCAGACGGGCGTTCATGGCGTGGATGTCGTCTGCCATCGCTGCAACGACACGGTAAAGCGGCGGCATGACCTCGACGGAGCGGCTCATGCTGGACAGCACCAGGGCCACAGTCGCGCCGCTGTCGAAGTCGGGCGACACTTGCACGTACTCTCGCACCAGGGCCGCCTGCGTTTCGAATTCCTCGAGCCGCGCGCGCTCGGCAGGCTCCAGATTCGCAAGCAGGTGATTGCGCCGCGCCAGAGCGGCTTCGGGATCGGTCTGCGCGACCCTCGGCGGCGCGATCCGCGCCACAAAGTCCGTTGTCGCGCTTTGGGCAAGGTATATGCCGCCGCCGAGCATCACCAGAACGGCGACGACAAGCCCGACGCGAAGCCTTCGCTCGGCGCGACGGGCGGCCTCATAGCGCGCCTCGAAGTGCCGCAGGGCTGCGGTAAGCTCGGTAATGGCCGTCGCCGTCTGGGCCTGTTGATCGGTTGGATTGGGCATCTGGAGCCTCCGGGGCGAACTCCTTCGGGAAGAGAGCGTCACTGCGATAACGGTGCGGCGAAACGGGCAAGTCCGCAACGCGAGCTGTCTTACACTCTCCGCCGACCGTCGCCGCCACTGTGCAGCCCGTCAGCCTCCAAAGCATTGCTGCGCCAGCCATCGCGTCTGCGCGCCTCAGACGGACATGTCACGTTGTTTCACATGCTCGGCGTAAGAGCGTTCGTCCTCGGGGAAGTTTCGCTTGAAGAAGTCGATCGCGAGCTCGTCATTCGGGGTCGTCGCCAGGGCTTTGAATGAGGTTCCCGTCAGACGCATGCCTCTCCTGACACTCCAGACGACAAGACCGACGAGCAGCGCGCCATAGACCAGTGCCGCGAACAATTGCGTGGCGGGATCCTGGCCAAAGAGCTCGGGGACGGACTTGACATCGGTAATCACGGTCGCGCTGGCCAGATCCTCCCACCACTCCGCAAACAGCGTATAGGGGAGATAGCCCAACAGGAAGCCAGGGAATGCGGCCACCGCAGTCGCGTACCCCAGCCCGAGGCGCATGTAGGTCCGGATCTCACAGCCGATCATCGCCACCGAGCCGAACCCCTGCATCAATGCACCCAAGACCATGACCCAAGTGGCGGTGTTCTGAAAGGGCAGCTCCCTGCTGAATATCTGCCATCCAATCATGATAGCTACCCAGAGAATGATAAACTCGATGAAGATGGCGGTGAACGGCGACATCGAACCGAACATGTAACGCGTTGCCCCCGAGATCCGCCACTGACCCTCGAACAGGCTGCAGCCGCGTTTCCGGTCGTGCTTCAGCCCCATGGAAATCTCAGGCGTCATCATGGCGCACTCGGTACCAAAGCCGGTCTTTGCCATGCCGATCCCGGCAACAATCCCGACCAAGATGAGCCAAATGGCCGCACCCCAGCCGAAGTTGACGATCGCGTGCTGCCATCCCACTTGACCCTCAAGCGGGTCGTGCAGGAAGGAGCCAACGATGGCGTTGGCAAAGAATAGGATCGCAAACACCACGATCCCGATCTGGAGCCAATTCCTGCCCGGCTTGTAGCCTTTACTCATGTCCCAGGCGATGCCATCCAGCCACATCTTGCCGCCGTGCTCGTAGCCGTACCGGGCGGTCTCGCGGTTCTCTTGCCCTTTGAACGCGTTGCCGACGCCGAGCTTGGTCATCCAGTAGAAGGTCAGGAAGCCGGCGGGCAGGATCGACACCACAAAGATCAGGGATGCAACCGACATCGACGAGATACCGCCAAGGAAGTGGTGGGTGGTGCAGCCATCGGCCAATCGCGTCCCCAGGCTGAACACAAGGCCACCCCAGAAGGCCAGCCAGAGATTGGCTCGGGGATACCGCCGCCAGCTGCGCGACTCCCGCTCCATTCGGGTCACCAGCCAGGCGCCGAGGACGATGCCGATGATGCCCCAATGAACATCGGGCTGATAGGCGCGCGACCACCAATCCAGCCCCGGTGCAAGCGTCTGCTCCAAGGCGGACGTCATCTGCACCAGGCCGGTCGTGAGGTGGATTGGCTTGCCGAAGGCAACGTAATGCATCACCTCGGCGATACCAACGAAGACACCACTGACCCAGAAAGGCCATTGCTTGCGAAGGCTGAGCTGGAACTTCATACGACCCTCTTTTTCAGGAGCGTTGCAGGAGCGTTGCAGGAGCGTTGCAGGGGCATTGCAGAAAGAAGGACGCCTCGAGCTGCCGACCCAGCCCTGCACGCAGATCAGCGCGAGCTTGGCGTCGCCACAGGTACCATGGTGGCTCTTTGGTAGTGATTTGGAACCTTAGCCATAATCACCACCGCATAGACTCAGGTCAAACGACTCGGCACCCAAAATGGGCGCGATCGCTTTCTTGAGGACCCATGGACCGATCCGGCCGCAGAGGCCTGGCTGCGCGCCGACGCCGGGCTCTGAACTGGCATTCCGGCACCCAATTTGGGCGCCCGGCCTGTGCGTTTTGCGCTCGACGCGGATAGCCTTGCGGATCGACTTGAGGTGCTCCCGGGGAGCGTCAATCGATTAGCGCTTCCCTGCGGCTAGAACGCCCGATACGGGCAGCTCGAATAAATCGAGTTGCCTGTGCGCGACAGGATGCCCTGCCATGTCTTAAGCGCCTAGGCGTTCGAGAGACGGAGCGAAGCGAAAACCGCGTTTTCACTTCACGTCTCGAAATAGGCCATTGCAGGCATGTTGCGAGGCCCCGATCAGTCGCTAGTCTCCCGGGCGCGAGCGCCCGGCCGACAGTTGAACGAGCCCAGGTACCGACATCAGCCACACGCAGACGAATGAACCCCATCAACACGCGCTGCGTTTTCGGCCTTGCGCTTGTCTTGTTGCTGCTCGGCGTCTGGAGCGGCTCGGCTTGGCCCGCTATGCCTACGGAGGTACAGACGGCCTTTCCCCCGGCCTTGAACAGCTACCAGGACGCCGAGCTCGACGGGATCTCAGCGCGACTGCTCCACCGGATCAAGCAAGCGCCGTTCAATCTGGTCGCCACGCTCATCTTTCTGTGCGCCGTCATCCACACGTTTATGGCGAGCCGGTTTACGGTAATGAGTCAGGACCGGCACCAGGCTCACCGGGAGAGAATCCGCCTGGGTGAGGCGCGCGAGGGAAGCGGCGATCTGTTGGCCGGCGTCTACC
>NZ_JAIFKJ010000298.1 GCF_019695415.1 Thiohalocapsa sp. | reverse complement strand
TTGTGTCTTTGGCGCATGACACATACCGGCTTGGACCGGCGTATGCCATGGATCAGTGGGTTCGGCGCCCAGACCCCTGCCCCGACCGTGCATCGTCGGCCTGGCGAGGATGAGGCAGCAAGAGGCGGGCCGTGAGCTTGGCTTCACACGGACCGGGATGCATCCGCCCAGACCCGGCCGCTGCCGCCCAGATTGCCGTGCTGACGGCTCAACTAACCCATCGCATGGCTCAAATGCCCCACCGCGGGTTGCGCCTGCCGGATCACTTTCGAGGCGCGCCGGGGCGGCCTTTCCCCTCACGCCGTCGCTTCGTGCCGCGCACCCTCGCCAGGGCCGCTGCTTGCGTCTCTACGGCCACCAGCGATCCCCGCGCGGCACAGCCGCCAGAGCCGGGACTGGTCTAAGCTTTGCGTGCCCGAACGCCACCATGCGTTCCAGCGCGCCAACTGCAAAGGCCGCCATGCACGACAGCAACCTCCATGCCCTGGAACGGGCCGCTCCGACCTACGCTCGCTGTGTCCGTCTTGCGCAGCGGAGCACGCGTGGAAGGCGAGATCTTGGCGCTCGACCCTCATGCCGGTTCTTCGGTAGGGCCTGGAGAAGACACGCATGCAGGAGCGCGAGCCCGCCGAGGCAGCCAGCCGCAAGCAATCTGCAATGCTGAGTCAAATGACGGCAGGGGACGGGCGATGAGCGAGCACGACCAGCACCAACGCCACGAGCACGAAGACCATCAGCAGCACCACCAGGCCATGATCGCCGACTTCCGCCGGCGCTTCTGGGTCTCGCTCGCGCTGACGGTCCCGATCCTGCTGCTGTCGCCGCTGATCCAGGGCTTCCTCGGGCTGACCGACCTCCTCGCCTTCCCCGCCGACGACTACGTGCTGCTCGCGTTGTCCACGGCGGTATTCCTCTACGGCGGCTGGCCGTTCCTGACCGGACTCGTCTCCGAGCTGCGCGACGGCGCGCCGGGCATGATGACGCTGATCGCACTGGCTGTAACGGTCGCCTACGGCTACTCGGCGGCGGTGGTGCTGGGGCTCGAAGGCAAGGTGTTTTTCTGGGAGCTGGCCACGCTGGTGGATGTGATGCTCCTCGGGCACTGGATCGAGATGAAGTCCGTCATGGGAGCTTCCGGGGCGCTGACGAGCCTGGTGCAGATGATGCCGGACCGGGCCCAGCGCGTGGGCGACGATGGCGAGACGGAAGAGGTCTCCGTCAGCGAGCTGCGTAAGGGCGATCGCGTCCGGGTGCGCCCCGGCGAGAAGGTGCCCATCGACGGTACCATCGTCGAGGGCAAGACCAGCCTGGATGAGTCCATGCTGACCGGCGAGTCTCGGCCTGTCGAAAAGGGCGAAGGGGACGAGGCCGTCGGCGGCTCAATCAACGGCGAGGGCAGCATCACGGTCGAGGTGCAGAAGACCGGGGAAGACACCTACCTGTCCCAGGTGGTGGAAACGGTCCGCCAGGCGCAGGCCTCGCGCTCGCGCACCCAAGACCTCGCCAATCGGGCAGCGGCCTGGCTCACTTACATCGCGCTGTCGGCCGGCGCCCTGACCTTGGCCGCCTGGCTTGGCGTCGGCCGGGCCTTCGACTTCGCGCTGGAGCGCATGGTCACCGTGATGGTCATCACCTGCCCGCATGCCCTGGGCCGCGACCGGGCCGGCTTCGAGCGCGCGCGCAAGCTCGACGCCGTCGTCTTCGACAAGACCGGCACGCTGACCGCAGGGCGCTTCGGCGTGCAAGGGGTCGCGAGCTTCGGCAGCCTGGACGACGACGAGCTGCTCCGGCTCGCCGCCGCGCTGGAGTCCCACTCCGAGCATCCCATCGCCCAGGGCATTGTCGAGGCGGCCCGGGACAAGGGGCTCGAGATCCCCGAGGCCGCCGATTTCGAGAACCTGTCTGGTCGCGGCGCCAAGGCCCAGGTAGACGGCCGCACCATCCACGTCGTAAGCCCGGGCTATCTACGCGAGCAGGAGATCCCGATGGATGGAGAGACCGTGGCCACCTTCCGTGAGCGCGGCAACACCCTGGTCTATGTGCTGGCGGATGGCCGCCCCATTGGCGCCATCGCCCTCGCGGACATCATCCGCGATGAATCCCGGGCGGCCGTCGCGCGGCTGAAGGACATGGGGATCGACTGCCTGATGCTCACCGGCGATGCGGAGGCTGTGGCCAAGACCGTGGCGCAGGAGCTGGGTCTCAGCGACTACTTTGCGGAGGTTCTACCTAACGAGAAGGCCGAGCGCATCAAGGAAGTCCAGCGCGGCGGGCGCACCGTCGCCATGGTGGGCGATGGCGTCAACGACGCCCCGGCGTTGGTGCAGGCCGACCTCGGCATCGCAATCGGCGCCGGCACGGACGTGGCCATGGAATCGGCGGATATCGTGCTGGTGGATTCCGACCCCCGTAACGTCGCCGATGTGATTGAGCTCTCGCGCGCCACTTACGGCAAGATGATTCAGAACCTGTTCTGGGCCACCGGCTACAACGCCGTCGCCATCCCGTTGGCGGCGGGCGTCGCCTACGGCGTCGGCGTCGTGCTGAGCCCGGCGGTGGGCGCCGCGCTGATGTCCCTGTCCACGGTGATCGTCGCCATCAACGCCAAGCTGCTCGGGCGCTTCAAGCCGTCGGCGACCTGAGGCGTCTCTTATCGCGTCCGCGCCACTGCCGCGGGTTGGACGGCGCTTCTGCGGGCATCTGCGTCCGCCACGCCGTGCGGCTCAACATCCCTGCCGCGACACGCTGCCAATGCCCTGCAAGTCATCGCGGCAGGGATGCCGCTCCCACAGGTGACGCATGGCTCAATGACCGGCTAAGCTCGGCGACTTACGCCACCGCGTCCAGAAACAGCCTCCGCAGCCTCAGCCCTTGCCGCAGCGCCGTTGCAGAAACGTCGCCAACAGCGCCGGTTGGGCGGCGCCGAGGAGGCGACGTTGGCCGAGATCATCCGGCGCCCTCGCGAGTGCCTGTGCCGCACGGTACGCTGCGATTCGATCCGGGTCCGCCATCATGGTGTCGGCGGGTGCATCCGCTGCCAAGGCAGGGTCCATGAGCAAGCACCAGGCCGGGAAGTCCTCCGTGGCGAGCGCAGGGGCCGAGACATGCGCGGCGGCGCCGAAATCAAGATCGCAGAAGGCGCTCCAATGGGCCGCAAGCCGGCCGTCCGGACAGTCGCCGGCAGAGAGAATGCGCTCGGCGGTCTGCGGATGTGCCCAGCAGCCTGCGAGCAGAACGGTACGGGCCGCGCGGGCGTCGCCGCTGCGCTGACATGCGCGGGCGTAGGGCGCCAGCAGCCCAGACGCGTCCCGCCAGCCGGGCTCGGCCTCGATCGCAGCCCGCGCCTGCTGCCAACGACCGAGCTGCGCGAGGGCATAGCTCGTATGCAGTCGGGGCTCGGCCGGGGCGAAGCGGCTGCCGCCTGCGGCCTGCGCCAGCCCTGCCCAAAGCAGCGCGCGGTCGTCCCCCGCCTCCGCACCCCGCAGAGCCCAGGCGCCGGGCGGGACGGCATCGATATCCCT
>NZ_JAIFKJ010000615.1 GCF_019695415.1 Thiohalocapsa sp. | reverse complement strand
TCACCGTCGAGGGGCGGGAGGTGAGCCGCATGCAGGTGGTCAAGGGCGTCATGGGCCGCTTCATCGATGCGCGCGCCGGCGACCGGGTCGGGCTCATCATCTTCGGCAGCGGCGCCTATGTGCTCTCGCCGTTGACCATCGATCGGTCCGCGGTGCATATGCTGCTGGAGCAGGTGGTGCCGAGCATCGCCGGCGGCAGCACAGCGCTCGGCGATGCCGTCGCGCTGGGCGTGAAGAAGCTCCGCGACCGCCCGGTGGGCTCCCGGGTGATGATCCTCATTGCCGACGGCGACAACACCGCAGGTAACTTCCAGCCCCTGGAATCGGCCCAGCTCGCCCGCATGGCGGGCGTGCGCATCTATGTCATCGGCGTCGGCAGCAACCAGGAGCGTATCCCGATCCTGCACGAAGGCAAGATCGAGTACTGGGACGACCTCACCATGGACGAGGATACGCTGCGGCGCCTCGCGGAGATCACCGGCGGCGCCTACTTCCGCGCTACCGACACCCGCGCCCTGGAGGAGATCAGTCGGCGCATCGCCGAGCTCGAGAAGACCGAGACTGAGACCCGTACCGCCTACCTGCCGGAGCCCCTATACCGCTGGCCGCTGGGGCTGTCGCTGGCCGCCTTGCTCGGCCTGGGCCTGTTCCCGGAGGGTCGCCGCCGCTTCATCGTCCGCCAGGCCAGCAGCTGACACCCAGCCCACGACACCCAGCCCACGACAGGGCGAGCGCGCCCGAGACACCCCGAGGAGCATGAACGAGACCGGATTCCACTTCGCCGAGCCCGCGTGGTTCTGGGGCCTGCTCGTGCTGCCGCCGGTGGCCTGGTGGCTCTGGCGCAGCGCTGCCCGCGCCGCCAAGGCACCGGTGCACCGCTATGCGGACCCGGAGCTCCTGCCGCACTTGGCGGGAACGCGAGCACTGGCAGGCTCTGAGCGCTGGGGCCGCTTCTTCGCCTGGGCAGGCCTGTGGCTGCTGCTGCTCACGGCCATGGCCGGCCCGCGGTGGGGCTATACCGACGTGCGCCTTTTCCAGCCCGGCGACAACCTGCTGATCCTGCTGGATGTCTCTCGCTCCATGGAGACCGCGGATGTGGCCCCCAGCCGCCTCGGCCGCGCCCGGCAGGAGATCCAGGACCTCATTATGCAGAACAGGCGGCTGCGGCTCGGGCTCATCGCCTTCGCGTCGTCGCCGCACGTGGTGGCCCCGGTCACCGAGGACAGCCGCACCATCCTGCTGGCTCTGCCTGCGCTGGCCACGGACCTGGCGCGGCTCCAGGGCAGCCGTCTGCACGCCGCTCTCGACCGGGCCCAGATCCTGCTGGAGGCACTGCCGGCGGAGAGCGCCCGCTCGATGCTGCTGATTACCGACGGCGACTTCGACGAGCCCGATCTCACGGCACGGGTATCCGCACTCGCCGACGCGGGCGTCGCGCTGCATGTACTCGGTATTGGCACTTCGCGGGGCGGTGAGGTGCCTGGTCCACGCGGCGGGCCGCTGGTGGGCCCGGACGGCACCCCGGTACGCTCCGTGCTGAACGCAGACCAGCTTCGCGCGCTCGCCGCCGCAGGCGGCGGCCTCTACCGCGAGGCCGACTATCGCGACAACGACACCGCCGACATCCTGGACGCCGCGGCCCGCAGCAGGCTCCCGGCCAAGGCCACCGACGAGCGCACCCGCATCTGGAACGAGCGCTACTACCTGCCTGTACTGCTGCTGCTCCTACTACTGCTGCCGCGGTTCAAGGGCCGTGCCCGCCCCGGACGGGGCACCGGCGCGCAACCGGCTGCTGGCGCAGCCCGCCGGGCCGAGGAGGCAGCATGAACGTGCGTCTGCTCGCGCTGCTGCTGGCCCTGTTGGTACTCGGCGTCGGCATCGGCCAGGCGGGCATGTTCCGTAACGCCGAGCAGGCGGCCCTAGAGCGCTTCCGTGCCGGCGATTACGGTGCCGCCGCTGAGGGCTTCAACGATGCCTACCGCCGCGGTGTCGCCCTTTACCGCGCCGGCGAGTACCGCGCCGCCGAGGTGGCCTTCGCCGATGTGGAGCGGGAGGCCGTGCGCGTCACCGCCCGCTACAACCTGGGTAATGCCCGCTTCCAGCAGGGCGACTACACCGGCGCCATCGACGCCTATGAGCAGGCCCTCGCCGAGGCGCCAGACCATGCCGACGCCCACTTCAACCTGACCCTTGCCCGCTCCCTGTTGGCGAAACTGGAGCAGCAGGCCTTCCAAGAGGAGGCTGAGGAACAGGACGCAGAAGCACCCGAGCCCGAGGAGCAGGAAGACGCAGCCTCGGAGACGGAACAGCAGGCCCAACAAGAACAGCAACAACAGCAGGAATCAGCACAACAACAACAATCGGAACAGCAACAGCAACAGCAACAGCAATCGGAACAGCAGCAGGAGGGCGAGCAGCAGCAGGAGGGCGAGCAGCAGCAGGAGGGCGAGCAGCAGCAGGAGCAGCAGGGCGACGAGCAGCAAGAGCAGGCACAGCAGGGCGGCGAGCAGCAGGACCAGCAACAGGAAGGCCAGCAGCAGGCGGAGAGCGAATCCGGCGGCGGCGAGCAACAGGACGAGGCCGGCAGCGCCGGCGCGGATACCGAAGAGAACCGCGGCACCGAGGGCGAGGAGGCCGAGGGCCGCACCGGCGGCGAGCAGGACACCGGGCAGGACAGCGGCGAGCGCGACGAGGCAAAGCCGGCGGAAGGTGGCGATGAGACCGAAGAAGAGAATGCCGAGGGCGGCGATCGCGAGGAACGCGAAGACGCCGACGGCGCATTCGATGAAGCGGAAATCGAGGGCCAGGCCGAGCGCGGCGGCACCGAGGGCGGCGACGAAGCCGGCCGCGCCGAAGGCGAGTACGAAGACAGCCTAATGCCGGCCGCCGGCGCCGACGAGCCGCCCGAGCCCGGCGAAGACCTGGGCGGCGGCCAAGAGCCGCCGACGCCGGAGCAGGCGGAGCGCCCGGGCGAAGACGTGCGACCGGACAGCGAAGAGCGCGGCACCGGCGCGGATGACCAGGCCCGCGACCAGGCAAGTCGAGGTGAGGGTCCGCCGCCCGACGAAGCTCCGGACATGGAAGACCTCGCGGGCGACCGCGATGCGGTCGAGCGGTTCGACCAGCTGGGCGATCAGCCCTGGGCCGGCCTCGGACCCGAAGCTGGCCTGAGCGAGGCCCCCGCCCTTGGCGGCGAGCAGGTGCTGGGCCCGGGTATGGCCATCATGGAGCAGCGTCTGGAACAGGTCGAGGGTGATCCGTCCATGCTGCTGCGAAACCAATTCCTGCTGGGGGACCTGCGGCTCATGCGCGGGAGCGGCGGCCGGGTGCAGGAGAGTCGGCCATGGTAGCGGCGCGGGGCACATGGGCTAGGGGGCGCGAGCTGGGGGGCAGCGGCATGCTGCACGGCAGTTGGCTAATGCTCGGAGCAGTGCTGCTGCTGACCGCCACCGCTGCGCTCGGCCAGCCGCCATTCCAGACCTGGCAGTTCCGGCCTATGGAGCCCAGCAATGCCCGTGGCGTGC
>NZ_JAIFKJ010000278.1 GCF_019695415.1 Thiohalocapsa sp. | reverse complement strand
TCGTTCTATTCCGAGGAGTTGTAACGCAGCCAGGCGCCCCGCGGGGCGTGCCATGACGGCCGTAGCGACCTTCACCCGGCGGGTGACGTACAGAGTGTGTCGCAATCGCAACCGGCACAGGCATGTGCGTGCGCTCCGAAGCGGTCAACTGCTCTTTCTAGGTTCAAAGTTCTCACTTCAAACTTCAAACTTCCTTCCCCGGTATGCTGTTGCGCGCCCCTATCAGCCCAACACCGCAGAGCCCAGCATGACCACCGACCAACCCCGCCTCTGGTCCGGCTCCGTCGCCCGCCCAGCGCGGGAGTTTGCGACCACACCGCTCGCGCCCTCCCATGGCGCAGTCCCCGCCGGGCTGCGCGGCACCCTGTACCGCAACGGGCCGGCCCGGCTGGAGCGTGGTGGCATGCACGTGGGCCACTGGTTCGACGGTGACGGGGCCGTGCTGCGCGCTCGCTTCCGAGACGGCGCAGCGGAGGCCACCTATCGTTACGTCCAGTCGGACGGCTTCCGCCACGAGACAGAGCAGGGCAAGCTCCTCTACGGCAACTATGGCATGACCGCGCCCGGACCGCTCTGGAACCATTGGCGCCGCCCGCTCAAGAATGCCGCCAATACCTCGGTCATCGCGCTCACCGACCGGTTGCTGACCCTCTGGGAGGGCGGCGGACCGCATGCGCTGGATTTGGAGACGCTCGACACCCTGGGGCTCGCTGACCTGGCAGGCCCCGCCGGCCGACTCGAATCCGGCGAGCCCTTCTCGGCGCATCCCAAGCAGGACCCAGAGACCGGCGACATCTACAACTTCGGCGTTGCCATCCCGGGCCCCAAGGCGCGGCTGATGCTCTACCGCAGCGGTCGCGACGGCCGGCTGCTGGCGAAGGGGCACCTGGATCTGGACGCCGTGCCGTTGATTCACGACTGGGTCATGGCGGGCCCCTACCTGGTCTTCCTGGTGCCGCCGGTGCGCATCTCGGTGCTGCCTGTCCTGCTGGGGCTCAAGTCCTACAGCGGGGCCATGCGCTGGTGCCCGGAGCTCAGCACCCAGATCCTCATTTTCGACCGCGCGACGCTGGAGCTGATCGCCCGCGGCGAGACCGAACCCTTTTACCAATGGCACTTCGGCAACGGCGCCTGCACGGATGGCGGGTTGATCGTGCTCGACCACGCCCGCTATCCCGACTTCAGCACCAACCAGCATCTGCGGGAGGTGGCCAACGGGCGCACCACCACGCCTGCGGAGGCGGCGCTCTGGCGTATGACCCTGGATCCGCAGACGGCGCGTGTCCTAGAGCACGCGCAAGTGAGTCCGCGCTCGGTGGAGTTCACCATGGTGCCACCCGGGCACATGGGCCGCCCCTGGCAGCGCACCTATATGGCCGCTCACCGCACCGGCACAGACACCACCGCTGAGCGCTACGACACCCTTGCCTGTTACGACCACACAGCGGACCACTTTATCGAGGCGGATCTCGGCGATGGGCGCTATCCGTCCGAGCCCGTGGTCGTGCCGGATGCCGAGGACCCGGAGCGGCTATGGCTGCTCAGCGTGGTCTACGACGGCAACGCCGATGCCGGTGAGGTCTGGATCTTCGATGCCGCAGCGCTCGCTGACGGGCCCGTCTGCGTGCTCGCCCTGCCGGAGGTGGTGCCGCTCAGCTTCCATGGCTGCTGGCGGCCGGCGCCATGAAGCCAAGCCCTCGTTCACCGCCGCCACTGTCTCGATGACCTAAGCTGGCGCTCAGCCCGGCAGGCCGGAGACTTCAGCACCCAGCCCTTAGCACTCAGCCCGGACACGCCGGAATCCAACCTCATCGACGGCCTCGCTGCTCCCCGCCAGACGCCAAACAGGCAATCCAGCCTCGACAATGGACCTCCTGAATACCCTCTTCCAGTCCGCCCCGTGGGGGCCGCTGCGTATCGGCTTGCACGTCGTCTTCCTGCTCGCGGCAGCCTTCGTGCTGAAGCAGATGCTGGACCTGCGTGTCGCCGTGGGCCTGAAGCACCTGGCCAAGCCCCGGGCGGGCTTCGGCGCGGCGGGCGTGCTGGCGGTGCTCGCCTTTGCCGGAGTGCTGGCTTATCAGGCTACCTGGCAGCTCTCCGGTACGGCGCGGCCCGAGTTCATCGCCTTCATGCAGCTGCACGACCGCCGCCAGTTCAATCCGGCGCATTGGATCGAGCGCGGGCGGATTCTTGACGTTGCAGGCACGGTGCTCGCCGAGAGCCGCATAGTGCAGACGGACGCAGGTCCCTCGGCGGAGCGCTACTACCCCTTCGGCCCGGACTTCGCGCATGTGGTGGGCTATGCGGATCCGCGGTTCGGCGCCTCCGGTATCGAGGCCGCCGCCAATGTGGAGCTGAACGGCGGCAAGCCTGAATCGCTCAAGGACTGGGGTGAGCTCGGGCGTCAGATCCTGACCCAAGGCAAGCGGCCCAAGGGCAACGACGTGACGCTCACGCTGGATGCGGCGCTGCAGCGCCTTGCCGTCGAGCGCCTCGGCGAGCGCGCCGGTGCAGTGGTGATGCTGCGCCCGCAGGATGGCGCCGTGCGCGTGCTCGCGAGCACGCCGTCCTTTGATCCCAATCGCGTGGATGCCAACCTCTTTCTGCGCGCGGACCCGCAGGCGAGGCTGCTGAACCGGGCCACCGCCGGACTCTATCCGCCGGGCTCCACCTTCAAGGTGGTGCTCGCTGCGGACGCGCTGGACCGCGGCTTTAGCGGGCGCATCGACTGCCCGGCGGACGGCTGGACCACCTCCGGGCACTACGGCAAGATCCGCGACCACGAGTACTACGAGGCCCGCCGCGCCGGCCGCACCTGGCGTGGGCACGGGCGCATCGGACTCACCACCGCGCTGGTGGAGTCGTCCAACGTCTTCTTCGCGCAGCTCGGCGTTTACCTGGGGCACGACGCCTTTCGCGCCACCACCGAGCGCTTCCTGTTCAACAGCCGCATCAGTATCGGCGCCGGCGATACCCGCGCGCAGTTCATGCGCACGGGGCGGATCCCCCGCATTGCGCACTCGGACCGCTACGGGCTCGCCCAGGCGTCCATCGGGCAGGGCAAGGTGCTGGCCACTCCGGCGCAGATGGCGCTCATCGCCGCGGCCGTCGCCAACGACGGCGTCGCCGTGCGCCCGCGGCTGGTTGCCAGCGAGCAGCCGGCTGCCGCAGGCCGCTTCATGCAGTCGGGCACCGCCGCCCAGCTCAGGTCCATGCTGCGCCGGGCGGTGTCCGAGGGCACCGGCCGCGGCATCGAGACACCCGGCCTCGCCATTGCCGGCAAGACCGGCACGGCGGAGAACCCCTTCGGCGCCTCGCACAGCTGGTTCATGGGCTTCGCGCCGGCGGGCCGACCGGCCCTGGCCTTTGCGGTGCTCGTGGAGCATGGAGGCTACGGGCTGGTCCTTTTACACCTCCTACGCATCCGAAGGAGGGGGCGAGTGTAGAGCGCTGTGGTGCCGTTACTTTCATAAAAATATCAGATAACGAACACTTAGACAGCTGTGGTACTAAAATGTAACAGCAGACA
>NZ_JAIFKJ010000193.1 GCF_019695415.1 Thiohalocapsa sp. | reverse complement strand
CCGCTTCTCGGGCCCGGGGGGCCCGCCTGTTGTCTGGGTGGGATGCCTCGGTGTGCAGCGGGCTGTTTGGGCCTCGTCGCGGGCCGCTCGCGCGGCCCTGCGCGGGGCGGGCGCAGGTGGCGGGCGGCTGTGAATCCGGGCCGGCGACGGGCGAGCGTTTGCCGGCAAAAGCCCGCTATTGTAAGGCGTGTGGACGGCGGCAAGCCATGGCCGTGGCCGGGTCTTGTGCCGTGTCGCGAGCGCCTCGCAATGGGGCATGGGGTATACTGGCGTGCTTGTGACGCGGCGCTCGGGCTGCATCAGACGCGGGCCGTCACCGCCGTAACACCCATCCGCACCGCCGAGCGTGCCCCTGAACCCATGCGCCCCGAGACCGACGACCTCCGAATCCGCGAAATCAAGCAGGTCATCTCGCCTAAGGACCTGCATCGCGAGTTCCCCATCACCGACGCCGCCGCGGAGACGGTGTTCCACGCCCGCAGCGAGATCCAGCGTATTCTCCACGGCGACGATGACCGCCTGCTGGTGGTGGTGGGCCCCTGCTCGGTGCATGACCCGGAAGCGGCCATGGACTACGCCCACCGCCTGGCCGAGGTGCGACGTACCCTGGTGGACAGGTTGATGATCGTGATGCGGGTCTATTTCGAAAAGCCGCGCAGCACGGTGGGCTGGAAGGGCCTGATCAACGACCCGAACCTCGACGGCAGCTTCGAGATCAACAAGGGTCTCGGCCTAGCGCGGAAGCTGCTGCTGGATTTGAATGAGCTGGGCATACCGGCGGGCACCGAATTCCTGGACCTCATCAGCCCGCAATACATCGCGGATCTGGTGAGCTGGGGTGCCATCGGTGCCCGTACGACCGAAAGCCAGGGTCACCGCGAGCTCGCATCGGGTCTATCCTGCCCCGTGGGCTTCAAGAACGCCACCGACGGCAGCGTGAAGGTCGCCATCGATGCCATTCATGCAGCCGCCCGCCCGCATGTGTTCATGTCGCTCACCAAAGACGGCCAATCCGCCATCTTCAGCACCCGCGGCAACCTGGATACTCACATCATCCTGCGCGGCGGCAGCCGGCCGAATTACGACACCGAGAGTGTCAACATCGCGGCGGAGGCTATCGAAGAGGCGGGGCTCCGGCCGAAGATCATGATCGACTTCAGCCATGCCAACAGCCGCAAGCAGCCCGACAAGCAGCTGCGCGTCTGCGAGGACGTGGCCGGGCAGATCGCCCGCGGCGATGGTCGCATCATCGGCGCCATGATCGAGAGCCATCTCGTCGCCGGCCGCCAGGACCTCAAACAGGACGTGGCACTCCGCTACGGCCAGAGCATCACCGATGCCTGTGTCGGCTGGGACGACACCGTGCCTATGCTCGAGGAGCTCGCAGAGGCTGCTGCCCGTCGGCGCGAGCCCAGACGCCACCGCTGACGCGATGCCGGCGGGCACGCCGCGGCCGTGCGCGGCCCTATGAGCCTACCGCCGTTCGCAGCTGTACGAGCTGCGCCTGGATGGGGTCCATGATCGGCTTCAGCCTGCGTCGCATCAGACTGCCCAAGGTCGTTGGATCGCTCAGCACAGGCCGAATGACCCCATAGCCGACGCCGGACAGGATGCGCATGGCGGCGATGTCGTCGCGCAGCTGCGGGCACAGTGCCAAGACCTCGGTCACGGCGGTCGGTGCCCCGTCACCATCGGCAAAGGCTGCAGCCTCGGCTTGCACGTCCAGCAACGGCAGCTTCGGTTCACCGGCTGGGCGCAGCGGTGCGAAATACGCCCGCAGGCAGTCGAAGGTGGCGGTGACGACATCCTGATTCGGCGGTTTGTCGAGCACTGTTGCCACGGTCTCGAGGTAGGCCTGGCCGGGCCCCGACGTCGCGCGCAACAACAGGCCGGCCACCGGGTTACCGTCGTCGGCGAGTGGTTCCAGCTGATCTGCGAGGCGCTGACGATCGTCGCGCGGTGCCGAGGGCTGCGGCAGCGCATCCGGCAGGGCCTGCAGGAAGCCCACCAGATAGGCCTGTTTGCGCCCGGATTTGGACCACAGATCCTCGACCTTGGCTGGCTCTAGCAGGCCTGGCTGCAGAATCAGGCGCACCGAGTCGGTTTGCCGATCGGTCTCGGTCTCGAAGGGCAGATAGTCCAGCACATACTCCGCCAGCACGGGACCCATGCCGCTCGCGACGATGTTCGGGTTCTGCAGCATCCGCCGGGCGTTATCCGCGTCCTCCATGGCCCACCAGGCACGCCGCGCCAGTTCTTCCGTGAGGCCAGGCGAGCCGACAGCGGCCACGACCGCCTCGGGCTCCCCCAGCATCAAGAGCTGCTCCAGACTCTCGTCACGCATCTGACCCATCCGGGTCCAGCGCTTGAGGTAGACGGGATAACCGCCGGGGGAGCCCAGGATGTGGCCGGAAATGAGCTCCTTCACGGCGCGCAGATATTGCTCAGGGCGGCCGGTGGGCTTGAGCTCCACCTTGGCCTCGCCCTTGTCAGATAGGCCGTAGACGATGAGCTTGGACTCGTCGATGCGGATCGCCTTGGGCTTATTGGCGAGCAGGACGTTGAGCCGGAAGCTGTCTTCGCTGGCGAGGTCCATGGACAGTATCGAGCTGGGAGGGTCGAGGTGCGAGGAGGCGGCTGCCTCACTCGCCACCCGCGACTCAACCGTCGGCCGGCGGCTTGTAGTGCGGGTCTTTCGGATTCAAGAAGATGAAGTGCATCTTGCCCGGCTCCACCTCTGCATAGTCCATGGTGGCCTGATCGAGCAGCGGCACGTCTTCTGGTGACATCACCAGATCGATTCCCTCGCTCTGAAAACGAATGTCGTCTTCCTGGATGGAGTCTTCGAAGCCCATCCGATACTCGATGGCACCATCTGGCTTCTGTTCGGCGGCGAGGCGCAGGGACATACCCTCGGCATTGCCTTGCTTTGCCGCTTTCAGCACTTGTTCGGCCGCAGCCGGCGTCAACTTGAACATGCCTCTCTTCCCACTGCTGTCTGGACGGCCGGCGAGCGCCACGCCGGCCCCGTCATCAGAAGATCATAACGCGCGCGGTAGGGTGCCGTCGCCCCGTGCACCCGCCACGGCGAACCACACCTCATTGCAGCGCCCGCACCCGAGCGAGAAAACGCGCCGTCCAGTCCACACCGCCCACGTCGCGGAGGTGGGCGTAATTCGCGAGCAGATTGCCGGAGACGATACCGTCATGGCGGCCGTCCACGCCCTGCCCACGGAGCACTCGGTAGCCATAGACCCAATCGGGATCTGGAGCGACCACCGCGGAATGATGGAACTCGTGGGCGTGGATCTCGCCATCGCCGCGCCAGTGCGGCCAGGGGAACGCTTCGGTTTCCGTTAGGCGCATATAGCCCCGGCCCTGCGGACGCGCATGCATGGCCACATCGGCCCCCAACACGCCGCACATACGGCAGCTGCGGCCCTGCCAATGCAGGCGCTCCAACAAGTACATGAGGCCGCCGCATTCGGCGTAAGCGGGCCCGCCTCCGAGGATGAAGTCCGCCACTGCGGCCCGCATGTCGGCGTTCGCCTCGAGCGCATGCATGCGCACCTCGGGGAAGCCGCCGCCGATGAACAGTGCATCCACATCCGGCAACTCCGCATCCGCGACTGGACTGAAGGACACCAGCTCGGCGCCATCCCGGCGCATTGCCGCGAGATCGTCCGGATAGTAGAAGCCGAAGGCGTCATCCTGGGCGATACCGATGCGCAGCGGCGTCCCGCAGGAGACCCGATACGGCGGCTCGGGCGGCGGCTCGGGCGGAATTGGGGCCGTGGCGGCGATCCGCGCCAAGGCGTCCAGATCCACGTGCGCGCCGACCAGGTCCGTAATCCGATCGATCGTGCTCTCCGCGGCCTGCGCCTCGTTGCTCGGCATGAGCCCGAGGTGGCGCTCTTCGATCATCATGTCCGGCTGCCGCGGAACGGCGCCGATGACGGGCAGGTCCGTGTAGTGCTCCACCACTCGGCGCAGATTGGCCTCGTGTCGCCCGCCACCCACCTTGTTGAGTATCACACCCGCGATCCTGAGCGCAGGATCGAAGGCGAGATAGCCCAGCAGCAAGGGTGCGATACCGCGGCTCATACCCTGCACATCCACCACCAGCAGCACAGGGGCTTCCAGTAGCTTGGCGAGCTCAGCGTTGCTGTAGGCCCCCCGTAGATCGACACTGTCGAACAGGCCGACGTTGCCCTCGATGACTCCGAGGTCGGAACCGGCGAGGGCGCGAGCAAAAGATGCCCGGATCTCGTCCGCGGGGGTCGTGTGGTAATCCAGGTTCAGGCAGGGGCGGCCCGCTGCGCAGGACAGCCATAGCGGATCGATATAATCCGGCCCCTTTTTGAAGGGCTGTACGCTGTGTCCGCGGCGGCGCAGCGCACGCGTGAGGCCGATCGTGAGCGTCGTCTTCCCGGAAGACTTACGGGTCGCGGCGAGGTAGATGTGAGCCATGTCCCAAGGCGGACAGTTTCACCCGCCGGCTGGGGTGACGCCGGCGCCGGGGAACGACGTGGTTCCGAGCGATCCCAGCGGCGCAGTCTGTCAAACCGGCTCCGCTAGGCCGTCGATCTCTTTGTCGGAGAGAGACTCCGGCATGAATTGCAACACCCTGATACCCACCGAGACGATGAGCATCGCCACAGCCACGCCGCCGATGCCGAGCAAAAGCTCCGGCAAGCTGGGCGTGTAGGGAGCCACGGCACCGCCGACATCACCGGGCGCGCCGAAGGAGAGCACGGTCTTGCCGGGGAACATCTCCAGCGGGAATGCCTGGCTGCCGATGATGATCACGTACATGGCCGCGAGACCGCCCACGATCACCAAAGCGCAAGCGGCGGCGATCCAGTTACGGTCCTGGCTGAGACGCGGGTGATAGATGATCCCCAGCGGCAGCAAACCGCCCACGAGCACCCATCCACCCCAGAACATGAGGGTGTAGATACCGCCCTCGATGAGCAGGAAGGATTCAAAATCCGTGTTCTTCGCGCCGTAGAGATTCGTCAGATGGTAGATGAGGGTAAAGTACAGCACCGCGCCGACGAATAGGCCGAGCAGATTTTTGAGGCGCTTCAGGATCTTTCCCCCGATGGGGCGTCCATCCCACTCGAAGCTCGTCATCAGCACCAGCATGTATGCAGCAAGCCCATAGGCGAACGACATGACCACGAACATGGGCGCCAGCACAGCCGTGTCGTATGCGGAGCGGCCCACCAGGAAACCGAAGATGGAGCCGGTACCCGTGGTCAATGCGAGCCGCCAGAGGAAGGCAAAGGTACCGACGGGCCGCTGCAGGTGATTGCCCTTGCGCTCGGCCATGGTCCAAAGGTAGCCGATGGTGATGGCGAGAAAGCCCGTGTAGAGAAAGATGTTCCAGGCGAAGATGGAGCTGAAGTTGTAAGTGGTCATGGCCACCAGCAGTCGGTCGGGCCGGCCGAGATCCAACACCAGCACGAGTAAGCCACCTACCAACAGAGCGGCTGCCAAGAGGCCTGACAGTCGCGCCAGGGGCTTGTACGCAGGCTGGTTGAATACCGTGCCGATGGAGGCGACATTGAGCGCACCCGACGCAGCCACGATCAGAAACACCGCGAAGACGTGCGGCAGGCCCCACACCACGGAGTTGGTCATGCCCGTGACCCAGTGCCCCTCATGCTCCATGTACAAAGCGGCGGCACCGCCGATCGCGATGACAGCGGCGAGCATGGCGAGCAAACCCCAGTAACGCTCGGGTTGGATCAGCCATTCGCGGTAAACGATTCTCTTGCTCATCGGTTGCTCTCGACGATGGGGCCGCAGCCATTACCGGCGCGGCGAGGCCGCGACAAAACGCGGCCATGGACGAAACGGAAGGCGCGATTAGACGCCGGCGTAACGCACACCGGTGTTGAGCTCCAGGTCCTCGCGGATCTGCCGGCTCGGTTGCTTAGCCATGGCCTGACGCACCGGGCTGTTCGGGTCCTTCAGGTCGCCGAATACGATGGCATGGTGGCCCTCCGCCGCGCAGGCATCGGCGCAGGCAGTGGAGGTTTGGCCGTTGTCGAGCCGATGCGCACACAGATTGCAGCTCTCGACACACCCCATGCCGCGGGGGGCGCGCGTGAGCTTCTGATCGACTTCCTCGTGGATGAATGAGCGGGCCTTGTAGGGGCAGGCCATCATGCAGTAGCGGCAGCCGATACACGTGTGGCGATCCACCATCACAATGCCGTCGGCACGCTTGAACGACGCGCCAGTGGGGCAGACATCCACGCACGGAGGATGCTCGCAGTGCTGGCACATCAAAGGCAGGTTGGTGACATGCCCGCTGGTCTTGTCCTGCAGCTTTACCTTGCGAATCCACACGGCGCGTTGGTTCTGCCACTTGGCCTTGTCATCGCCAAGCGGCTTGGCCTGCAGGTTGAGTCCATTTTCCTGGTCGCAGGCGTCGACGCAGGCTGTACAGCCGTCGGCGCACTTGGCCGTGTCCACGAACATGCCCCAGCGATGGCGATCGCTCACAGGCTCGGTACGAGGCGCGGCGTCCGCTCGCTCGGGCGAGGCCGCGGTCAGGGCACCGATGGCAGCGGCGCCCACGCCACCAGCCCCACCGGCGACGGCGCCCGCAGCGGCCCCAAGGAATCGGCGCCGTTGCGGATTGAGTTCTCGATCGACTTCTCGGCTCATTGTGTTTCGCTCTCCGCCGCGGGGGCTGGCTCCGCCGGCACCTTCTGCTGCTCGACACCGGGGAGTAGCCCCCCCGGATGGGCTGCCGCCGTCACTTGGTTCCACGCTTCACCCTCCGGAATGGTGGCGTGACAGTCGAAGCAGTTCAGCGTGATCGCCGCATAGCTGTGGCACTGCGCGCAAAACTGGCCTTTGCCGTCGATATCGACCGGCTTGTGGTCGGCGTCGTAGCCCACGTGACACTCGACGCAGCCCGCGAGGCTGTGTTTGGTGGAGCGGATGCCGCCATAGACCGTCGTATCGCGCTGATGGCGGATCACTTCCATGTGATTACGGCGCATATACTCCGTAGGCTCGACGCAGTTCTCGAGCTGCGCAGCCTTGGAGCTGCCGACAACGAAGTCGCCGACACCGGTGGCTTGCGCCGCCGCGGCGAGGCCAAGGGCAACCAGGCCAAGCAGTACGGCGACTGCGGAGGCGATCTGGTGTTTCGCGTTCAAGTGGTGTTGTGTCATCGCTTTTTCCCGGTGCTGCGGATCTGGGGTCGACCAAGGGATCGACTAGGGGGTCGACTGGGGGATCGACCAGGGGCTCGATCAGGGAATGGATCGGGGATCCAAGCGGTCGACCCGAGAATCCGGCAGCACCGTCGCTGGCATTGGCTTATTCGCCGAGGCCCATCTTGATGTAGCCCGTGGGGCAGACATCAGCGCAGATGTGACAACCGATGCACTTGGCGTAGTCGGTGTCCACGTAACGCCCGGTCGTCTTCTGATCCTTGTTGACCCGGAAGACGGCATCCTGCGGGCAGAAGATGACGCAGTTGTCGCACTCGAAGCACATGCCGCAGCTCATGCAGCGCTTGGCCTCCGTGACGGCATCCTCCTCGCTGTAGCCGATGATGCGCTCCTTGAAGTGCCCCAAGACTTCCTCGGCGCTCGGCACCTCTTCCTTACGCTTGACGCGCGGGGTGTAGGGAAAGTGCCCCAGGTAGAGCTCATCGTGCGGGATGACCTCGGCGCTGGACCGGTCCTCGTAGTTGTGGATCGCATAGTTGGCATCGGAGGTGCCGCGCAGGTCGCCCGACTCATCCACCTTGAACTGCTCTGGCGCCAAGTGCGCCTCGGTCATCTTCTCCAGCAGATTGAAGTGGTGCACGTCCACCTTCGGGCGCTTCTTGTGCTCCGCTTGCTTCAGATACTCGTCAATGGATTCCACCGCGATCCAGGCCTGGCCGATAGCCGTGGTCAGCAGATGCGGCCGGATGATATCGCCGGCGACGAAGTGGCCGGGTTTGTCGGGCACCTGGTAGAACTTGTCGGAGTTCATCAGTCCACGGCCATTATCGAGGTCCTCGAGGCCAGTCATGTCGCCGCCCTGACCGATGGCGGCGACCACCAGGTCAGCCTCGAGCACGCGCTCGGTGCCCTCCACCGGCGTCGGACGGCCGTCCTTCATCTCGCAGTCAGCCACCTTGAGACCGATGGCGCGGCCTTCTGCACTCTTGATGACCTCCACCGGCATGACGCCGTCGAGGACGGTAACGCCCTCATGCAGTGCGTCATGCACCTCGTGCTCGGCGGCGGTCATCTTGTCGCGGGTGAAGAGCGAGGTCAGGGTCACCTCGGCGCCTTCAGCAGCGGCCGTCATGGCCGTGTCGTGGGCCACATAGCCGTCGTGGATGACCGTCTCGGGCAGGTCACTCTTGCCGGACTTGGTGATGTGACCCAGGCGGCGGGCAACGGACACGACGTCGATGGAGGTGTCACCACCGCCGACACAGACGACCTTCTCTGCAGTGACCTTCATTCGGCCCTCGTTGAAGGCCTTGAGGAAGGCGACGCCGGAGACGCAGTTGGGAGTGCCTTCCCAGCCGGGCACCGGCAGCCCGCGGCCGGACTGACAGCCGATGGCCCACAGAACGGCGTCGTAGTCCTTCTCGAGCTGCTCGACCGTGACGTCGACACCGACACGGCTGTTCAGCTTGACCTCGATCTTACCCATGTCGAGGATGCGATTGATCTCGGCGTCCAAGGCGTCCCGCGGCACGCGGTAACCCGGGATGCCATAGCGGAACATGCCGCCCAGGTCCCCGTTGGCCTCGAAGATCGTGGCCGCATGGCCCTTGCGGCGCAGCTGGTAAGCCGCGGCGAGGCCGGCGGGACCGCCACCGATGATGGCAATGTTCTTTCCGGTGTCGTGCTCCGCCGGATAGAACTTGTAGCCCTGCGCGGTCGCGTTGTCGCCGATGAACTGCTCGACGGCGTTGATGCCGACGTAGTCTTCGACCTCATTACGGTTGCAGCCGTCCTGGCAAGGCGCCGGGCAGACGCGGCCCATCATGGACGGGAAGGGGTTGGCGTCGGTGGAGCGACGGAATGCGTACTCCTGCCAGGTCATGCCCTCTGGCGGCTGCTCCAGCCCACGCACGATCTGCAGCCAGCCGCGGATATCCTCGCCGGACGGGCAGCTACCCTGACACGGCGGCGTCTTGTGCACATAGGTCGGGCATTTGTGGGAGGTATCCTGGACGAAGATCTGTTCGGTGAGGTCATCCCAGACGTTGTCACCGTCCTCGAACCGGCGCCAGGAAAGCTTGTTCATTTCGTCGCTGGAAGTTGCCATGGATAACGCTCCTTACGCTGCGAGCAGGGAATCTCGCTGATCGATGAGGTCTTGGTCGACGCGACGTCGGCCGGGACCGTGAACTGGGCGACGCCCGTTGCGCCTGGATTCGGCGCCTGGGTGTCGCGCAAGGCGGGAGGACAGATCCCGCGGTCAGGCTGGCTCAGGCGGCTTCGTCTGCGGCCTCCTCCTCGTCCTCGTCGGTGGTCTGCCCCGTCAGGACCAGCGCGTTGGACACCAGCTGGTGCACACTCACGATCTGATCCATGTCCATACCGTAGTAAGGCAGCACCTTTGTGAACTGGCTCTTGCAGATGGCGCAGATGGCGGCCATGTGCGTGACGCCCTTCTCCTGGATGACGTTGTTCAGCGCCTCTACCCGCGGCTGTGCCCCTTTGACGCGAATCTCCATCAGGTCATCCGTCAACAGACCGCCGCCGCCGCCGCAGCAGAAGGTGCGGTCGCGGATGGTGTCCTCGTCCATGTCGTAGA
>NZ_JAIFKJ010000072.1 GCF_019695415.1 Thiohalocapsa sp. | reverse complement strand
GCGACGCCCGCCCGAGGGGCACGGGGTAGTGGATGCGAGGATCGCTGCGAGGAGCGGGCTCAGAAGGGCATGTCGTCGTCGACGTCGAACAGGTCGGGCTGGAAGTGATCCTGCTGTTCGCTGCGGTAGTGCGCCTGGATCTGCTCGCCGTAGCAGTCCCAGACGCGCTCGCGTAGGCAGTCGAGCCATTCGTAGACGGCCAGTGCTTGTTCCGTGGACCAGTGCTGAGGGATATCTTGCAGCGGGAGCATGGCGGCCTCCGTTGGGCTGTAGTCAATTGTTGCGTGGGGTTTCCGGGCGGGTGTTGGTCTTGCGCGCCGCGCGTGCTCGGCGCCGCTGCTCGCTGCGCTCCTTGGCCTCTTTGAGGCGGTAGGACTCGCCCTCGATCTGGATGATCTCGGCGTTGTGCACCAAGCGATCGACGAGGGAGACGACGCAGGCGGCGTTGGGGAAGACCTCGCCCCACTCGGCGAAAGGTCGGTTGGTCGTCACCAGGGTGGACTTCTCCTGGTAGCGGCGCGAGACGACCTCGAAGAGCAGGTCGGCGTGGCGGTTGGAATAGGAGAGATAGCCGATCTCGTCGACGAGCAGCAGGCGCGGGCGGGTATACAGCGAGAGGCGATGGCGCAGGGCGCGGTCGCCATCGGCACCGGCGAGCTCACCGAGCATGTGCCCGGCACTGGTACAGAGCACGGTGTGCCCGGCGAGCACCGCCTGGTGGGCGATGTTGCGGGCGAGGGTGGACTTACCGACGCCGTTGGGGCCGACCAGGATGGCGTTGGCGGCCTCCTGGATGAAGCCGAGGCCCATGAGCTCCTCGATGGCGGCGCGATCACAGCGCTTGGGCCAGTCCCAGTCGAAGTCGGCCAGCGCGCGGAAGCGCCCGAGTTTGGCATTGCCGAGGCGGCGCTCCAAGGAACGACGCGCGCGCTCGGCCTCCTCCCATTCGATCAGGGGTGCGAGCCAATCGCTGGCGGCGACCTCCGACCAATGCGCCAGCAGCCCATAGAGCTTCAAGGCCTTGGCCCTTGCCAGGAGGGGATCATCCGTCGTCGTGCGCGTCATCGTCGCTCTCCCGGGCCGCTTGCAGTTGGTCGTAAGCATCGAGCTTGTGCGGCGTGACCACGACATCACGCACGCGCTGGTCATCGGGCAGGGTGATCGCCAGC
Source organism: Thiohalocapsa sp. (assembly GCF_019695415.1). Taxonomy (GTDB): domain Bacteria; phylum Pseudomonadota; class Gammaproteobacteria; order Chromatiales; family Chromatiaceae; genus Thiohalocapsa. The sequence goes on along the minus strand of NZ_JAIFKJ010000072.1, from coordinate 2,381 downwards.
GGCGGCGGCTGCTCGCGTTGTTCGCGGCGGCGCTCCAGCGCCAGGCGCACCGCATTGGGATGGGGGACGTCGCGGGCCAGGGCCTCGGCGATGGCCGCCTCCAGCTCGGCGGCGCCATAGCGCTCGAGCAGGCGCAACAGCGTCGCGGTGATCGAGCCGAGGTTCTCCCCGCGCTCGGCCGCGCGGGTCAGCAGCGCCCGGCTGTTGGGTGTGGCCTGCGCCAGGCGGTCGGTGCCACGATGCTGGCGCGCTTGGCGCTTGCGCGCGACCAACGCGGCAATGTGTGCCGGATCCTCGACCTGCTGACCCTGGTCGTAGCTGCGCGCATGGGTGGCCAGCAGTGTGGCGCCATCGAGCACCCGCACCGTGGTGGGGCTGGCCACCACCGTGAGCGTGCGGCGCACGTGGGTCGATGGGATGGAGTAGTCGTTGCGATCAAAGCGCACGTAGGGCGTCTTGCCGGCGCTGACGGCGACCTGCTCCTCGGTGGGGAAGGGGTTGTCCGGCAAAGCGAGGAGCTTCGGCTGCTCCTGTGCAAAGGCCTCGCGCACCGTGATGGTCCGATCCTCCGGACACGGACGCTGTGCGGCCTGGCCCTGGCACCACGCGTCGGCCTGCGCATTGAGATCATCCAGATCGCGCCAAGTGCGCGCGGCGAAGAAGGCATCGCGGACATAGCGGATCGCGCGCTCCACGCGGCCCTTCTCATTGCCCCGCGCCGGGGCCACGGGGCGCGGCTCGAAGCGGTAATGCGCGGCCAGCGCCAGCAAGGTGGGATGGAAGCGGATCGCCTCCCCGCGGCGCTCCAGCACGGCACTTTTCAGATTGTCGTAGAGCAGGACCCGCGGCAGTCCGTCCCACGTCTCGAATGCGCCGACATGCCCGCGCAGGAAGTTCGCCATCTGCGCATCGAGGTAGAAGCGCAGGAAGATCGCGCGCGAGCAGCTCAGCACCATCACGAACGCCATCAGCGTCCGCTCGGCGTTGCCGATGGTGACCTTGCCGAAATGGCCCCAGTCGACCTGGGCCTGCTCGCCGGGCAAGGTCTTCAAGCGCAGATAGGCCTCGGGCTGCGGTCGCGGGCGGTAGTGGGCAATCAGGTGGCGGAAGTGATCCGCTCCACCGCGGTAACCGCGCTCGCGCACCATGGCGTAGAGACGCGCGGCGGTCAGGCGCGGATACTGCTCGAGCGTCTTCAACACGAACGGCAGATAGGGGTCGATCAGCGACGGGCGGTGGGGCCGCTCGGCCTTCGGCAGCCCGGCCTGCGAGAGCACCCGGTCGACGGTGGCGTGGTGCACGCCGAGCTGGCGGGCAATGGTGCCGACGCGCCATTGCTCCACATGGAAGTAGCGCAGGATCTTCGCTTCGAGCTCCGGGGGAATGGCCAAGGTCGTGTACTCCGCGCCGTCAGACCACCCCCATCCAGTGCTCAAGCACCTCGATAGCGGGCCATCCGCGGGGGTAGCAAGTCGATGGCCGCGCGTGTCGAAGGTCGGCGCAGAAAGCCCTGACGCAGCAACGGCGAACAGCGCCGTCCGCAGCGGTGACAACGACGCTCGGCACCGGCATCGGCGCCGGGAACCGCCCCCTGGCGCGCCGACGTCCTCGACGTGAGGGGCAGTCTGTCACCGGGCCGGTGCGGGCAAGAACCCTGATGCGTCACTTTCGCACTGTGGCGCCGGCGATAGCGGTGCTGGCGGGCGGCATGGGCGAAGCGACCGCGGCGTGAGGCTTGATAGCGCCGTGCCGCCTCGCGCTGGGATTCGCGGCGTGCGCTCTGCGCGCACAGCTTGCCGCAATAGCGGTTGCCCCGGTCGCAGTGGCTGCAGATCACCACCTGGCGCCGACAACGGGCACAATTGAACAGACGCGCAGTGCGGCACATCGGCGGCTCCTGCCGCCGAGTGCTGGATCAGAACCCACGGGCGCGCGATACTCTCCCGCGAGCCGTGCCTGGCACGGTTTGGGGGCGCGGTATCGGGGTGACTGTGGCGGTCGAGCCCGGTGCCGCGCCTGTCTCAACGGCTCCGATCCTCTAGCCGATTCCCGCCGGGTTGTCACCTCCCGGCCTGAGCGAACGGCCACAACCGCCGCGCATCCCGCACGCAACCACCCACCCCGGGCCGAGCCACAGCGCGTCGGCGCGCCCCTGGCGGGGTGAGCGCGTCCAGTCGCCCTCCGGGCTCCTTCCCGCGCTCACCCCGCCAGGGGCGCCGGCCACCAACCTGCCCAACCGGATACCACCCAACCGCTCTTCACCGGCCTGGATGGCGATCTAATGCGCTATTCACCGAAGATGCGCGGGTTTGATCCGCCATCGACACTTGGCAACGGTGAAATCATCTGCGACGCGTGCCTGAGCGGGAATGTCAACATCG
>NZ_JAIFKJ010000610.1 GCF_019695415.1 Thiohalocapsa sp. | reverse complement strand
TCAGGGTTGGATTGTCCGCCGGCACGGCGATGAGGAAGGCGCAGAAGGCCAGGAAGGCCGAGAAGAAGATCAGCTTGATGTCCATCTGCACCGCGGCGAGCAGCGTGCCCAGGGCGAGCAGGTAGATCATGAGTGCGGTGTACTGCTGGTCGGTCATCAGCTCCCGATAACCCTGGGAGTTCAGCAGGTACAGAAGCCCGATGAGAGCGCCCCAATGGATCACCTGACGCAGCAGGTACCAGACGCGGTTGCTGTTGCTCACATAGGCCTGGGTCCAGCCCGACACCAGCGAGACCACGGCCACCACGGGCACGAAGATCTCCCAGTACTTGTAGGTTCCGGACATGTCCCTCTGGCTCAGCCAGAACAGGACGACGGTGGCGGCGAAGAGCACGAGCAGCGGGATCAGGGCCAGCCCGAGCGGGCTCAAGCCATTATCGCGCTTTTGGGTGGGGGCTTGATCGGTTGCGGCAGCGGACACGTCGAATCCTCCAACTGGCAGGGGGAGAGGCCGACGGCCGTTGAACCCGTATGTCGGGGTGAGCCTGCCAAGGCGGCGGACGAGGCGCGGGGCAGGGGGCCGTCGGCGGGACAGCCAGCTAGAGTCTAAACCATTTTGAAGATGTGTGAAGTATAATTGACACAAAAATCTCTTTAGATGTGTCAATTGAAGATGACACATGTCTCCTCGGGAAGTGCAGTTTGATTGGCGCTTCCCGTTCGGGACAGGACGCCCCGCCGATTTTTGGCCAAGATGGTCAGTAAATCGGCATTTCCCTAGAAAGGCCAGATGACCGGGGTCAGCAGCACCGTCACGGTGCCCACCAGGAGGGTCAGAGGGATACCTGCGCGCAGAAAATCTGCGAAGCGATAGCCGCCGACGTTGTAGACCATCAGGTTCGTCTGATAGCCGATGGGGGTCGCGAAGGCCGCGGAGGCGGCGATCATGACGGTGACCATGAACGGGATAGGGCTCACGTCCATGAGTCGCGCGGCATCCATCGCCACCGGGAACACCAGCACTGCGGCGACGTTGTTGGTGGCAAGCGCCGTCAGGAGCGCGGCAGCGGCGAAGACCAGCAACAGGGACAGCCAAGGCATGCCCTGGGCCAGGCCGATGAGTGAGCCCGCGAGCATGCCGGCGGCACCGGTCTTCTCGAGCGCGGTGCCGATGCCGAGCGATGTGGCGATGACCAACAGCACCTGCCAGTCGGGTGATCGGCGGGCGATACGGCCCGGCGTGCAGCGGGTGAGCACCATGGCGCCGGCGGCAAGCAGTGCCGCCTCCAGCATACTGAAGAGTCCGACGGCGACGCTCACTACCATGCCGGCGACAATGCCGACGGCGACGGGCGCGCGCTCATGCGCCGGCGGGTGATCGTCGCCCAACTGGGCCACCACCAAGAAGTCTTTGGCGTTGCGCTGTTGCAGTACGAACTCGGGGTGGGTCTCGAGGAGCAGCGTGTCGCCCGCTGCCAGCACAATATCGCCGATCTTGCGCTGCACCCGCTCGCCGCCCCGCGAGAGCGCGATGATGGCGGCGTTGTAATGGGCGCGGAACCGGCCCTCGCGCACCGAGCGGCCGACAAGCGGACTCTTGTTGGACAGCACCGCCTCCACGAAGCAGCGGTCCCGGCGCTTGCCGCCGAGCTTGAAGACCTGCTCCGTCGCCGGACGCAGGCCGCGCATGCGCTGCAGATCCATCACCGAATCCAACATGCCCGCGAACACCAGCCGATCGCCGGCGCGCAGCACTGCCTGCGAGGACACCGCCGGCATAATCTGACCGTCGCGCTCGATCTCCACCAGGTACAGACCGGGGAGTTGGCGCAGGCCCGCAGCTTCGATGCGCTTGCCGGCGAGCGGGCTGCCCGGCGGCACCAGCATTTCGGCGGTATAGCTGCGGACGTCCGCGAAGCTGTCTGTCGCCGCTGTCCGCGCCGGCAGGAGCTTGGCGCCGAAGAGCTGGAGATAGACGATGACCACGACGACCACGGGAATGCCGACCCAGGCGAGCTCGAGCAGTGCCAGGCCCGCTTCGCCTGTGCGCGTGGTGTACATGCCGTCCACCACCAGGTTGGTGCTGGTGCCGATCAGCGTGCAGGTACCGCCGGCGATACTGGCGTAGCTCAACGGGAGCAGCAGCCCCGACAGCGACAGCTGGTGGCGCTTTGCCCAGTCCATGACCGCCGGGATGAAGATCGCCACCACGGGTGTATTGTTCAGAAAAGCGCTCAGGCCTGCCGCCGGCAGCATGAGCCGCAGGCGTGCGTCCTGCTCGCTGCGGGGGCGGCCCAGCAGTGTCTGGCCGATCCAGCCCACGGCGCCGGTCTCGGTGAGCCCGCTCACCACCACATAGAGTACGGCGACGGTGATCACGCCCGGGTTGGCAAAGCCCGCCAGCGCCTCCTCCACGGTCAGCACGCCGGTGACGAGCAGCAGGGTCAGCGCGCCGGCGGTCACGATGTCCGGTGCGACGCGCGTGCGCAGGAAGAGGATGAAGCAAAATACCACCAGCGCGATGCTGAGCCAGCCCTGCCAGCCGAGGTCGGTGAGTCCGCTGGTGGTGGCGTCCACGCCCGAATTGCGCTCGCGCTGACCTTAGCCTGTTAGAGGCGAGCAGGCTCAGACGCTCGCGCCGAGCAGGCGGGCGATGTCGCGGATCTGACCGGGGGGCGGATACTCTGCCGCCGCCGCATCGCTCTCGAGATATTCCCGCCAGCGCGCGAAGTCATCGGCGAGGTCCGGGTCAGTGTTGTGGCAGCCGAGCACGCTGATGACGCAATCGCCGATGCGCCAAGGGCCCTCGCCCGTCAGCTCGCCGCGCAGCAGGTGCGCCGCTTGCGCCGGCGTTTGCCGATGCCAGAAGAGGTCCAGATACAGAAGCCCGTCGGGATGCGGGAAGCAGGCTGCGACCACCTTGGCGGTGCCGCTGCTGCGCCAGCGCAGCGCGAGCGGCGCCGTGACATCGTAGGGCTTGGGACCAGGGGCGGTGGCGGCGTGCATCGAAGGCAGGGCAGTCAGCGCGACGCGGCGTTGGTTGGGGTGCGCCGGGGTGTTGGCCGGCGTCGGGCTCAGTTCTTGCTGATCAGGTGTGGGCGATCAAGCCTGGGCGATCAAGTCTCAGCGATAAGGGCTTCGTAGCGCTCTCTGAAGGCGGCCTGGCGCAGGCGCTCCGCCTCCTGCTCGGTAGCGATGAGCGGCGACTCCTGCCAGGTGCTGCTCGCATGGTCATACACCGAGAACCGCCAGGCCTTGCCCACCTTGAACACCTTGGTGACATCATTGCCGGCCTGGGCCATGGCCTGCATGCGGTTCAGGCCTTTTGGCGCGCCGGCGGCCGCGGCGGCCTGCTCGACGGCACCCGTGGCCGCGGCCGCATCGTCTGCGGCCGTCGGTGCGTCATGGAAGCGGAAGCTGTTGTTTTGGATCTCGCCTTGGATGTCGAGCTCCACTGTCGCCACGTTCGGCAGCCGCTTCAGAATGTAGGCCGCCATCAGCATGCCGAGCTTGTGATTCTCTTTCTCCAACGCGGTCAGCAGCTTGTCGGCGACGATCTGGCAGCGCTGCTCGCGGTTCGGCTGCGCTACCCACTCCCGGCTCATCTGCCAGCCCGCGTCCATGTCCGCGTCCAGCTTGTCGCAATAGTCGTCGCAACCGGCGAGCACGTGCTCCGGCACGTTGAGGCTGTATTCTTGGTCCTCGATGATGGCCTTGAGGATCATGTTTCGCCCTCCACGAGCGGCTGTGAGGCGTGGCTTGACCTATGGTATCAAAGGCGTGCGCCGGCACGGCCTGCGGAACACGGACTGCAACATCTTCTCGAGCCCGACATGCTGCTGACGATCCCGAACCTGTTGAACGAAGCCCAACTCGCCAAGCTGCATGAGATCATGCAAGGCGGCGAGTTTGTCGACGGCAAGCTCAGCGCTGGATTCGCGGCGGCGCGGGTCAAGCGGAACGAGGAGCTGGGGCAAGAGCCGGAGCGCGTCCAGCGCCTGATTCGTATTCTGATGGCGAGCCTGGGCCACAACGAGACCTTTCGCTTCGGTGTGCTCCCGCACCGGGTGGCGGACCCCATCTTTGCCCGGTATCGCCCGGGCATGGCCTACGGAGACCATGTGGACGACCCGATTATGGGCAGCAACGGTCCGCGCTTTCGCTCGGACGTGTCCATGACCGTGTTCCTGAATGCGCCGGAGGACTACACCGGCGGTGAGCTCGTGATCCGCACCAGCTTCGGCGACAACCGCGTCAAACTGCCCGCGGGCGATGCGGTGGTGTACCCGTCCTCGAGCCTGCACCGGGTTGCCGAGGTAACCCGCGGCGAGCGCCTGGTGGCGCTGACATGGATACAAAGCTATGTCCGCGACCCGGCCCGCCGTGAGCTCCTGTATGAGATGAATCTGGCAAGAGAACACCTGCTGAAGACTGCCCCCGACGCCGATCACACCGCACAGGTGGATCGCAGCTACAGCAATTTGGTGCGGATGTGGGGCGAGGTTTGAATGTTAAGTACGAGAAGCGAGGGGCGAGGGGATGCCTCGCTACTCGCCACTCGCGCCTCGATACTCGCCTGCCTGGCCCTTCATCTTGTTGACGATGGCGTAGACGCCGACGTGGCGGTTAGGGCTTAAGTGCTCTTCCAGCTTCAGCCCTTCGAAGAGGGCGTCAACGTCCGTCGCTTCGATCTCCTCGGCGGTCTTGTCCGAAAAGAGCTGTACCAAGAGCGCCACAACGCCTTTGATGATGGCGGTGTCGCAATCGCCCTGGAAGCGCAGCCGGTTGGTTTCGTCCACGCGCTCTGGTACCACATGCACGGTGCTCATGCACTCCATGACACGATTGGCGTCGACCTTGTTTACCGGGTCCATCGGCGGCATACGCTCGCCGAGCTCGACTAGGTACTCGTAGCGCTGGTCCCAATCACCGAGCAGGTCGAAGGTGTCGATGATGTCTTCGATCTCGCTGCTTGTGCTCATGGTGCGGTGGCGAGCTGCTCTGTCGGGCGGGGTCGAGGTCGCGAGCAGGGCTGAAAGATCGCGCCCCGCGGACGCCGGCTTAGACGCTGAAGGACTCGCCGCATCCGCACTCGTCCTTGACGTTGGGGTTGCGGAACTCGAAGCCCTCGTTGAGTAGGCTCGACTTCACGAAATCCACCTCCATGCCGTCGATGCGCTCGAGGCTTGCATCGTCCACGACCACCTTGACGCCGTGACTCTCGAAGACTTGGTCGCCGTCGTCCAGGTCGTCCGCGTAGTCGACGACGTAGGCGTAGCCGGTGCAACCGCTCTTCTTCGTGCCAATGCGAAGGCCGATGCCGTGGCCGCGTTTTTCCAGCATGCTGTTGACGTGGCGGGCGGCCGCGTCGGTGAGGGTGACTGCCATGATGCTGCTCCAGTGTCGATGTTTCGATGGTGCCCTAGTAAACCTTCCCGGTCGGGATTTCAAGGGTTGGCCCCTGCTGTTGGATTAGTGTCGCTGCTCCCTGCCGGCGTCGACGCTACCGAAGGCTGACATTTCCATCAGACCGCGCATCAGGTCGGCACGCGCGCCGACGCCGTCTGTCTCCAACAGCGCCTGCTTGTCGTCGGCGCCGAGCGGCAGGTGGGTGCAGAGCAGGTTGACTAGGTCGTAGTCTTCCATCTGTCCAATGTCGTCCCAGGGCACCTCCACTCGGCGTCGGTCGCAAAAGGCGCGCAGGGAGCCCATAAAACGCTCGCGGTCGCCAATCGCGCCGCCATCCAGCTCGTAGTCCGCCGCAAAGCGTCTCCAATCCGGGCGTACGCGTCGGTAGCCATCACGCTCAGCCAATTCCTCGGCGACCTCGAATCGGCAGAGACCGGTCAGCACCAAAACGATGCGGCCGTCAGTGGTCTCGCTGTAAGAGGTGATGCGCCCGGCGCAGCCAATGCTGTGGACCTGCGGCGGCGCGTCGCCCACCGCCTCGGCGCGCGGCTGCACCATACCGATGAGATGATCCTGCGCAAGCGCCGCCGACACCATGTTCAGGTAGCGAGGCTCGAAGATGTTGAGCGGGAGCTGCACACCGGGCAGAACCACCGCCCCGCCCAAGGGGAAGATGGGGAGCTCTCGCGGGAGATCGGTGAAGGCTTGCAGAAAGGGACTTCTCACGGCGGCGTTCTCTCGAGGCGGATAGCGTGCAGGGCCGGCGGCCCAGTGCGGATTGGGACAACGTGCCCGGCTGAAGTTCAGAGATGGGGACGGTCGCGGCTGCTGCGAGGGCGCGCGCCTCTGCGCGGCGCACACGCCAGCAGCAGACCTGCAGAGCGCGCAGCGCCCAAGTGTCGGAGCGAACCCTGGATCGCCGGTGGGGTCCATAGAGCTTTACAGACTCGCCACCCGCGCGACTCGCCCCACTCATGGCGAGCGGCCGTCGCAACGGCAGCGTCAGCGCTGCGTGCGCGGTGCGGCAAGCAGGCGGTGAGGCGGACGAAACCGTCGCCTCACCTTGACAGTTCCGAGCCGAGACCCCTACGATCTTCGGCTTCCTATCGCGCGAAGTAGCCCATGGATCTTTCCGCAATTCGGGCACCTGTCTCCGACGATCTCCAGGCTGTCGACGAGCTCATACTCCAGCGCCTGCAGTCTGACGTGGTGCTGATCAACCAGATTGGTCACTACATCGTCGGCAGCGGCGGCAAGCGGCTGCGCCCGCTCTTGGTCCTGCTCGCCGCGCGTGCCTGCGGTTACCAAGGGGAGCGCCACCTCGAGACCGCTGCCATCGTGGAGTTCATCCACACGGCTACGCTTTTGCACGACGACGTCGTCGACGGCTCCGAGCTGCGCCGCAACCGCGACACCGCCAACGCCGTTTGGGGCAACGAAGCGAGTGTGCTCGTGGGCGACTTTCTGTACTCCCGCGCCTTCGAGATGATGGTGGACGTCGGCATCATGCGCGTCATGGACGTGCTCTCGCACGCCACCAACCGCATCGCGGAGGGCGAGGTGCTGCAGCTGCTAAACAGCCATGACCCGGACACGGACGAAGCGCGCTATATGGAAGTCATCAAGCGCAAGACGGCGACGCTGTTCGAGGCAGGAACGCGGCTCGGCGCCCTGTTGGCTGAGGTGCCCAAAACGCTTGAGGACCGCGTCGCCGACTTCGGCATGCACCTCGGCATCGCCTTCCAGTTGGTGGACGACGCACTCGATTACGACGCCGACAGCGAGACCATTGGCAAGCACATCGGCGACGACCTCGAAGAAGGCAAGCCCACCCTGCCAGTCATCCGTGCGATGGTGGCGGGTAGCGAGGCGCAGCGCAGCATGCTGCGCAAGGCCATCGAGGAAGGCGGGCGCGAGCGGATCGATGATGTCGTCGCGGCCATTGTCGACACCGATGCACTCAAGTACACTACCGAGCTTGCTAGGCGTCACGCGCAGTCCGCTCGAGAGTCCCTCGATGGCCTGCCGGAGACGGATGCCAAGCACGCCATGCTGGCAACGGCTGATTTCGCTGTGGCCCGCACCTATTGATCCATGCCGGACGCGCCGGCACCGGCACGATGTCTCAGGCGGTTCCCGGCCGCCTGCTGCCCACCTTGGCAACCGCAGTAAGGTTGGCAGTCGCACCGACAGCATCGGCGGCCCAACGCCGCCACCGCCGTCGGAATTATCCGCGGCAAACCACCATCGGGGTGTAGCTCAGCCTGGTAGAGCACTGTCTTCGGGAGGCAGGGGTCGAAGGTTCGAATCCTTTCACCCCGACCATACAACCGCCCGATATCGCGGGCGCTAAACGGCCGAGGGCTGGCGAAGCTCTCGGCCGTTTCCTTTTGGGGCAACGGCGGCGTCTCGACGTATAGGTGGTCGCGCAGATGGTAGCGGGAGGGGGCGGGTCCGCGTCCTGAGGAAGGACGCGGGCGCTTGGTCGCGGTTACAACAGCGCCACCGCCTTGATCTGGATCCAGACTTGCTGTCCGGGCGCTAGGCCGAGCTGCTCGGCGGAGCGACGGGTGACGCGCGAGAGTACCGGCTTGCCGTCCACCGCGAGCTTCACCAGCGACAGAGCGGGGTGGGCGTCGTCGCCTAGGGAGACGACGCGCGCCGGCAGTGTGTTGAGGATACTGGTGCCTTCTTTGGGCTCATGGGCGATGCTTACGTCCCGGGCGAGGATGCGGACGCGGGCGTGGTCGCCGAGGTCGGCGCCGGTGTCCCGTACCCAGAGACTTGTGTTGCAGCATGCGACGCGCAGCAGGTGCCAGCGCTCGTCGCGCTCGGCGACGTGGCCGTCCAGCACAACGCCGGCGTCCTCGCCCAGGCGAATCGGCAGGTCGAGCCGCGCCAGGGTGTCGTTGAGCGGGCCGCTCGCCAGCACCCGCCCGCCCTCCATCACCACCAGGTGGTCCGCAAGGCGCGCCACCTCGTCCGGGGCGTGGCTGACGTACAGCACCGGGATCTCCAGGTCGTCGTGCAGCCGCTCCAGGTACGGCAGGATCTCTTGCTTGCGGGCCAGGTCCAGTGCGGCCAGGGGCTCGTCCATCAGCAGCAGCTTCGGGCTCACCGCGAGTGCCCGAGCCATGCCGACGCGCTGACGCTCGCCGCCGGAGAGTGCTGCCGGTTTGCGCTTCAGCAGGTGGCCGATGCCGAGCAGATCGATGGCGTGCTCCAGGTTGAACTTCGCCGCTTGACGGTCTTCCTGGCGGCTGCGTTTCTGTCCGTAGTGAAGGTTACCGAGCACCGTCAGGTGCGGAAACAGGCTCGGCTCTTGGAACACATAGCCGATGGGGCGGCGGTGAGTCGGCACCCAGACATCCCTGTCCTGCCAGACATCGCCGTTGAAGCTGAGGCGTCCGGTGGCGGCCTGCTCCAGACCGGCGATGCAGCGCAGCAATGTGGTCTTGCCGGAGCCTGAATGCCCGAACAGGGCCGTCACCCCCCGCGCCGGCAGCTGCTCGTCGACGTCCAGCGAGAAGCCGGGCCATTCGATTCGCAAGCCGACGTAGATCATCGGCTCAGCGCGTCCCGCGGTCCGGGCGCCAGGCATAGAGCGCCAGCAGCACCACGAAAGAGAACACTAAGAGTACCGCGGACAGTCGGTGAGCATCGGCGTACTCCAGCGCCTCGACATAGTCGTAGATCTGCACGGAGGCGACCCGGGTCTCACCCGGGATGTTGCCGCCGATCATCAGCACCACACCAAACTCGCCGACGGTGTGCGCGAAGCTCAGAATCCCGGCAGTGACGAAGCCCGGCAGCGCCAGCGGCAGGGCAACGGTGAAAAAGCGGTCCAGCGGGGAGGCGCGCAGGGTAGCTGCCGCTTCCAATGGGCGCTCGCCGATGGCCTCGAAGGCGTTCTGCACCGGCTGCACCATGAAGGGCAGGGAGTAGAACACCGAGCCCACCACCAGCCCCCAAAAGGTAAAGGGCAGGAGCCCGATGCCCAGCGTCTGCGTAAGCCAGCCTACCGGCCCGTTCGGGCCCATGGTCACCAGCAGATAGAAGCCCAGCACCGACGGCGGCAGCACCAGCGGCAGGGCCACCACAGCGCCGACGGGGCCTTTCCAGCGCGAGCGCGTGCGCGCCAGCCACCAGGCGATGGGGGTGCCGACGATGAACAAGATCAGCGTCGTCACCGCCGCCAGGCGCAGGGTGAGGGCGATGGCTTCGAGGTCGGTGTCGGAGAGAATCATGGTTTCGAGGTTCGAGGTTCGAGGTGCGCGGTGCGCGGTGCGTGCGGCACAGCTGTCGGTGACGATGATGGGGTGTCCTCGCCCCTCGCACCTCGCCCATCTATTCCGTGATATACCCAAAGCTCCGAATCACGCGCTGCGCCTTATCCCCTTTCAGATACTAGAACAGTGACCTCACCGCAGGGTACCCCGACCAGCGCTCCAGGATCGCGGCATCCTGCCGGATGGGCCAGGGCAGGTCGGCGGGGACGGTACAGCCGGAGCCCTTGGGAGTTTCACCGC
>NZ_JAIFKJ010000382.1 GCF_019695415.1 Thiohalocapsa sp. | reverse complement strand
CCGAAAGTGCCCGCAAATCCGGGCGGGCAGGTCTCCCGGGACCTTGAGCTGCACGCCGGCTGCCGTCGTGAGCTTGAGCACTACGGGCATGCCGTTGAAGCGATCCGCATTCAGATTCAGGTGCACCGGCCCGACACGAGTGTTGGCCTCGGTGATCACGGGGCGCAGCGGGCCGTCGGCGTCCTCGATGAGCGCATCATCAGGCGTCACCGCGCCCGTTTGCGATGTCGCCTGAAGCGCTGTTGCCGAGCCCGGCGCCGGGTCCTTGCGGCGCAGCCAGGGCAGCCGCGAGCCCAGCAGGCGGTCGGCGCCCCCCCGTGCGGCCTGCCAGAGCCGGCCGCCGACGGTCTGCGCGGCCCAGCGGGCGCCGGCGCCGGCGCGCTGCGCCAACGCCTGCGAGGCGGGCTCCAGCATGTAGCTGCGGGCCACCGGAGTCCCGTCGTACACCGCGAAGTGGCGGCGCACCGGGACCTGCTCCAATTGCTCCAGCAGCGCGTCCAGATCGGCGCCGTCGGCGGTGAGCGTGGCCGTGAGTCCGCTCGCATCCCAGACCCGACGCACCAGGCGGTGCTTGCCCACCTGCGCGGCCTCCAGCGACAACTGCGCAGTGAGGTCCACGGGGCAGTCCGCATCTGCCGGGATCTCTTCGGGCTTGAAGGCGATCACCCGGTCCTCACGCCGGCTTGCGCCCATATCGGCATGCAGACCGCGTTTGGTGAAGGGCGGCATCAGTGCGAGGATGTCGTGGTGTGTGAGCGGTCGCAGGGGCTGGGTCGGGCGCAGGGGGCGTGGCTTTGGCTGCGGCAGGATGCGCGGGCCCTTGCTGACGATCCGGACTTGTTGCATGACATGTCCCCTGTTTTGGGTTTGCGGTGGATTGTTCCCGAGTGGGCGGCGCTCGTCGAGTGTCAGGGGCGCTTGGCCGTTATGGACCGTCTGGGCATGCTCGCCCTGCACGGGGCAAGGTGCCTGCGCGAAGGCGTCCTCAGAAGGTCGATCGGGGTCTGCATGGCTCAGCAGGCCCCCATCCCAGCCAGAGACCGCGGGCGGCCCTCCAGCAGCGCCAGCGCCGCCGTCAGAGTCGGGCCGCATGCGGCATCCAGCTTGAGCGCGGCGAGGTCGTCCGCTCGCGTGCGCCCCCAATTCAACAGTGCGATGGGCTGGCCCGCCTCTGCGGCCTGGCGGCAGAACCGGTAGCCCGAGAACACAGTGAGCGACGACCCGACAACCAACAGTGCGCGGGCGCGGGCGAGCTGCTCCAGCGCGAGCGCCACCCGCGGCCGCGGCACGCTCTCGCCGAAGAAGACCACGGCGGGCTTCAGCATCCCGCCGCAGCGGGGACAGTCCGGCACCTTGAAGCCCGTCTGCACCGCGTCGCCAAGCAGTACATCACCGTCCGGCGCGGACTGCTCCGGCGCCACCGGTGCGCAGCCCGGATTGTGCGCAGCCAGCAGGTCCTGCATGCGCTCCCGCCCCAGCCGCACACCGCAGTCCAGGCAGTCCACCAAGTCCAGTCGCCCGTGCAGATCCAGCACGCGGCGGGCGCCGCCGCGCTGATGCAGGCCGTCCACATTCTGCGTCACGATCTGCACCACGAAGCCCCGGGCTTCCAGCGCCCCGAGGGCGTGGTGAGTGGCGTTGGGCTGTGCAGCCGCCACGCGCGGCCAACCGACATAGCTGCGGGCCCAGTAGCGCCGGCGGGCGGAAGGATCGCGCACAAAGCGCTGGTAGCGGATTGGCTCAGCGCGCTTCCAGTTGCCATCGCGATCGCGGTAGTCCGGAATGCCGGAGTCGGTGCTGCAGCCAGCGCCGGTGAGAACGAACAGTGGCGCATGCTCGCGTAGAAAGTGCGCCAATGCCTCCGCGGCGCCCGCACCCGACGTGCTAGGCTCGCTGCCCACGCCGTCAGCGGCTGTCGGCGCAGCTGGCCTCGCCACCGTGAATGCGCCCGCCGGCCGTCCTGTCACCGGCGGTCTTCCCGGATGGCCGGCTGTGACACAACCGCCGGGGCCGTGAAGCTCGGCGCCGGACAACCGGCGTTGATACCGGCGGGCGGTGTCCAGATCTTTAAGGCAACGACCCGGACGAAAGTTGAACAAGGCATCCGCCACAGTATTTCCATGACTGACCGTATCTGCGTCGTCGGCAGCGGCATCGCCGGCCTAGCGTCTGCCTGGCTGCTGTGCCACCGCCACGACGTGACCCTGATCGAGAAAAATGACTACTTCGGCGGCCACACCCACACCATCGAGGTGGAGGAGGACGGCGCACGCGTTCCCGTCGACACGGGCTTCATCGTCTACAACACCCGCAACTACCCGATGCTGGTGCGCCTCTTCGAACGGCTGGGTGTCGCGACTCGAGAGTCCGATATGTCGTTCTCTGCCTCGATCGGCCCCGGCAGGTTGGAATACGCCGGCGACAACCTCAGCACGATCTTTGCACAGCGGCGCAACGCTTTAAGCCCGCGTTTTTTGCGGATGCTGCTCGACATCTTCCGCTTCGGCGCACGGTGCAGACACTGTTTGGCGCACTCCGGTTTCGACGGCCGCAGCCTTGGTGAGTTCCTGGCGGACGAAAGGCTCGGCGACGCCTTTCGAGATCACTACCTGCTGCCCATGGCGGCTGCCATCTGGTCCTGCCCCACGGCGAGCATGCTGGAATTTCCGGCCGAGAGCTTGGCACGGTTCTTCGATAACCACCGCCTGTTGAACCCGCTGGAGCGCCCGCTGTGGCGCAGTGTCGTCGGGGGCAGCCATGCCTACGTGCGGCGCATCGCCCAAGATCTGGGGCCTCGACGCATGCGTGCGGATGCTGCGGTCGCCGTGCACCGACACGACGCGGGCGTTCGGGTGGCACTCGCCTCTGGCCAGCACATCGACGCAGACCGCGTCGTGCTCGCCACCCATGCCGACCAGGCCCTGCGGCTCATCGCCGAGCCGACACCCGATGAGGCACGCCTGCTCGGCTGCTTCCGCTACCAGCCCAACCGCACCCTGTTGCATACTGACACCCGCCTGATGCCGGCACGCCGCCGGGTCTGGTCGGCCTGGAACTATCTCGCCGCCGAGCAGCCGGATGGCACCGGCGCGGTGTCCGTGACCTACTGGATGAATAAGCTCCAAGGGCTGCGCACACGCCGCGACTACCTCGTGTCTCTGAACCCCCTGACGCAGCCCGACCCGACGCAGATCGTCGCCGAGATGACCTACGATCACCCCGTCTTCGACCAAGCGGCGATGGACGCGCAGGCGGAGCTGCATCGGCTGCAGGGCGCGGACCGCCTCTACTTCTGCGGCAGCTACCACGGCTACGGTTTCCCCTAGGCCGCCCGCAGGGCGTCCTCGTGGAAACCGTAGCCGTGGGACCTGCCGCAGAAGTAGAGGCGGTCCGCCCCCTGCAGCCGATGCAGCTCCGCCTGCCCGTCCATCGCCGCTTGGTCGAAGACGTGGGGATCGTCGTTCCTATCGGCGCCGATCTGCGTCGGGTCGGGCTGCGAGAGGTGGTGCCGAGACACGAGGTCAACCCGGCCTTGGCGCAGGCCTCGGAGCTTATCATTCCCGTA
>NZ_JAIFKJ010000135.1 GCF_019695415.1 Thiohalocapsa sp. | reverse complement strand
CACCTCTCTGGGGGGGAGGTGCCGCGGGGCCGGGCCTCCGCGCCGGGCCGGGCGGGACGGGCGGCTTGGTGCTGCATGCCCCCCTCCTGCACAACGGCCTTCCTCGGCCTCTGCTTGCGGAGCTGCTGCCATTGCCCGCCTTCCGGGTGCAGGGCGCCCTGCACAGGCTCGCCGCGGCCGGTGCTATTGTGGAGACCCCCGCCGGCGACTTGCGCATCAGCGCGGCCGGTTATGCACCGGCGCGCGACCTGCTCCAGGCTCAAGGCTTTCTGATGGACGACTTCTGAGGGCACGACATGGATCAGAACCTCGGCAGCATTTTCAAGCACCTAGGTACGGGCGCCCTGCTGGACTTGGCGCTTATCCTCGCGGCGGCTGCCGCGCTCATCCTGCTGCTCCAGAAGACCCTGCCCTGGCTTGCCAATCGGCTGCGCGGACGCCGTCGACACGCGCTGCTCGCCATGGTGCCGCTATTGCGGCTCATCATCATCGTCGGCGCTTTCCTGCTGGCCCTGCCGAAGGTCATCGAGCCGTCGTTCCAGAACATGTTGGCGGTGCTGGGCTCGTTGGGCTTGGCGCTGGGCTTCGCGCTCAAGGACTATGCGAGCAGCCTGGTGGCGGGCATCGTCGCGGTGGGCGAGGCCCCTTACCGCAACGGCGACTGGGTGGAGATCGACGGCGTCTACGGAGAGGTCACTCACGTGGGCGTGCGCGCCCTCCAGCTGGTTACACCCGACGACAACCTGGTGACCATCCCACACCAGAAGCTTTGGGACGGGGCCGTCAGTAACGCCAACAACGGCCAGCCGCAGCTGCAATGTGTCGCGGATTTCCATCTGCACCCCGAGCACGACGGCGCCCGGGTGCATGCGGCGCTCTACGACGTGGCACTGACCAGCCCCTACCTCGCCTTCGAGCAGCCCATCGCCGTGGTGGCCGAGGAGCAGCCCTGGGGCACGCGCTACCGATTGCGGGCCTATCCCATCGACGCCCGTCAGCAGTTTCGCTTCACTACTGACCTGACGCTCCGCGGCAAGGCGGAGCTTCTGCGGCTCGGCGTCGCCTTCGCAACTGCGTCTCCGGCGCCTGACCCGGCACCGTTACAGGACTGACCCGGAGGCGCATGTCCTGACGCCGCAACGTCGTTCTTGGAACGGTCCACCGGCTCCGCGCTATGCTTGCACTTTGGTTGCCATCAGGGAAACGCTGATCCTGCGAAGGTGATCAGCCCGATGCCTACCGGGAGGCCGCTGTGGATATCGCCGAGCTCCTCACTTTCTGTGTCAAGAACAAGGCCTCGGACCTGCACCTATCCGCCGGGCTCCCGCCGATGATCCGCGTGGACGGCGACATCCGCCGCATCAACGTACCGCCGCTGGAGCACCGCACGGTGCATGCGCTGGTCGACGACATCATGACCGACAAGCAGCGCAAGGACTACGAGGAGCTACTGGAGACGGACTTCTCCTTCGAGATCCCGGGTCTCGCCCGCTTTCGCGTCAACGCCTACAACCAAAAGCGCGGTGCGGCAGCGGTTTTTCGCACCATCCCGTCCAGGGTACTGACGCTCGAGGACCTGGACGCCCCGGAGATCTTCAAGGACATCGTGAGTGTGCCGCGCGGGCTGGTGCTGGTGACAGGCCCCACGGGCTCCGGCAAGTCGACCACGCTGGCGGCGATGATCGACCACATGAACGACAACCATTACTCGCACATCCTCACCATCGAAGATCCCATCGAGTTCGTGCACACCAGCAAGAAGTGCCTCATCAACCAGCGCGAGGTAGACAAGGACACGCTGGGCTTCAGCGAGGCGCTGCGCTCCGCCCTGCGCCAGGACCCGGACATCATACTGGTGGGCGAAATGCGCGACTTGGAGACCATTCGCCTGGCGCTCACGGCCGCCGAGACCGGCCACCTGGTGTTCGGCACCCTGCATACCAGCTCCGCCGCCAAGACCGTCGACCGCATCGTCGATGTCTTTCCGGCTGCCGAGAAGACCATGGTGCGCTCCATGCTCTCGGAGTCTCTACGCTCCGTGATCTCACAGACGCTTCTCAAGAAGGTCGGAGGCGGGCGCGTCGCCGCCCACGAGATCATGATCGGCACCCCGGCCATCCGCAACCTGATCCGCGAGGACAAGGTCGCGCAGATGTACTCCGCGATCCAGACCGGCCAGGCCAGCGGCATGCAGACGCTGGATCAAAACCTGACGGATCTCGTGAAGCGCGGCCTGGTCACGAAGGCCGACGCACGCGTCAAGGCCCAGCATAAGGAAACCTTCCTGTAACCAATACGACGGCCGGGGCTAGAACCTGCCTGCACGACCGCGGCCCCTGCTTTCCCTCGGGCTCAAACAGCGGCAGCGTCGAAGACCACCTGCCCGGCGAACAGCGTGAAGCGCACCCGACCGGTCATCTCCGCACCCCGCAGCGGTGTATTGCGGCCGCGGCTCACCAGCGTGTCGTCTCCTACCACCCAGCGGGCCTCGGGGTCGAACACGCACACATCCGCGACAGCGCCGACCTGCAGCCGTCCCACGGGGCGGTCCAGAATGGCAGCGGGGTGACAGGTGATGCAGGCGAGTGCGTCGCACAGGTCCAGCACACCCTCGCGCACCAAGCCGAGCACCAGCGGCAGCAGGGTCTCCAGCGCCGACATGCCCGGTGCCGTCTGCGGGAAGGGATTGAGCTTGGCGTCCGGCTCGTGCGGCTGGTGGTCGGAGCAGATGGCCGTGATCTCACCGGCAGCCACAGCGGCGCGCAGGGCATCCCGGTCGGCGGCGGTTCGCAGCGGCGGTATCAGGCGCGCATCGGCATTGAAGCCGGCCAGGGCGTCCTCGGTGAGCCAAAGCTGGTGGGCGGCGACGTCGGCGCTCACGGGCAGCCTGCGTGAGCGGGCTTCCGCCAACATGGCCGTGGCCCGGCCCGTGGACAGGCCCCGGAAGTGCACGCGGGCACCGGTCTGCTCTGCCAGCGCCAGATCCCGGGCGACGCCGAGCACCTCTGCGGCCTCCGGGATGCCGGGCAGGCCGAGCTGGGTGGCCATGCGGCCCTCGTGCACCAGGCCGCCCTCGCTCAAATAGGCATCGGCCGGGTGCAGAAAGGTACAGAGCCCGTAAGTGGATGCGTATTCGAGTGCCCGGCGCAGTACCCGGGTGTCGCGTACGGGGCGGTCGGCATTGCTCATAACGGGGCAGCCCGCGAGCTTGAGCGCCGCCATTTCGCTGATCTGCTCGCCGTCTAGCCCGCGGGTCAATGCGCCCGCCGGCAGCACCCGCGCGTGGCCGCGCTCTTCCGCGAGCTGGCGGATCAGCTGCGCCACCGCCGGCGTATCTACCGGCGGCAGGGTGTCCGGCGGACAGCAAAGCGTGGTGATGCCGGCGGCGGCGGCGGCGCGGGTCTCGCTCGCGACCGTGGCCTTGTGCTCGCAGCCGGGCTGGCGCAGCCGTGCGCTCAGGTCCACCAGGCCGGGGCAGACGACGAGCCCGGTGGCGTCGATGATGCGCTGCGGCTCGAAGTCGGCTGGAGGCGGACCGAGTCCCGCGATGGCGCCGTCGGCCAGGTGCAGGTCTGTGACCTCGTCAAGGCCGGCGGCGGGGTCGATGACCCGCCCGCCACGGATACTGACGGCGGGGCTGTCAGGCATCGGCCGCCTCCGCAGGCGCGGTCTCTCCGGCGGCCCGCAGCCATAGGTTCTGGGTGCTGATGCACATGGACATCACGGCCATCCGCACCGCAAGCCCATTGCTCACCTGCTCCAGGATCACCGAGCGCTCGCCATCCGCGACGCTGGAGTCCATCTCTACGCCCCGGTTAATGGGGCCTGGGTGCATGACGATGACATCGGGGGCGGCGAGGGACAGGCGCTTCTCAGTGAGGCCGAACAGGTGGAAATATTCATGCTCGCTCGGCAGGAAGCCGCCGGTCATGCGCTCGTGCTGCAGGCGTAGCAGGATGATGACATCCACACCACGAAGCCCGGCGCGCAGGTCGTGGAAGACGCGCACGCCGAGCGCTTGCTGGGCCCGGGCCGGGATGAGCGTGCTCGGCCCGATGACGCGCACCTCGGCGACGCCCAGGGTGTTCAGCGCCGTGATCTGTGAGCGCGCTACCCGCGAGTGCAGTATGTCGCCGATGATGGCCACCGTCAGCCCGGCAAAGCCGCCCTTGTGGGCGCGGATGGTGAACATGTCGAGCATCGCCTGGGTGGGGTGCGCATAGCAGCCGTCGCCGGCGTTGATCACGGCAACAGAGGGTGCCGCATGCGTGGCGATGAAGTGCGCCGCGCCGCTGTCGGCGTGGCGCACGACGAACATGTCCACATGCATTGCTTCCAGGTTGCGCAGTGTGTCCAGCAGCGTCTCGCCCTTGGCGGTGGCGGAGGTGCTGATGTTCAGATTCAGCACGTCCGCGGACAGGCGCTTGGCGGCCAGCTCGAAGGTGGTGCGGGTGCGGGTGCTGGTCTCGAAGAAGAGGTTGGCGATGATCTTGCCCCGGCAGAGCGGCACCTTTTTCACCGCCTGCTGCGCGACGCCGAGGAAGCCCTCGGCGCGGTCCAGTATGTCCGTAAGCAGGGCACGGTCGAGCCCATCTAGGGTAAGGAAATGCTTCAGGTTGCCGTCCGCGTCCAGTTGCAGCGCGGCGGCCTGTGCCGGCTGACTCGGGCTATTGGGGATCATGAGCCGGCGGCCTCGCTGCCGCCGCTGCGCCCTGCGGGCGGGCTGCCGCGATGGAGCGTCAAGGGGTCCGGGCCCGCGAGCTTCAGGTGCTCGCCCGGCGCCAGATCCGCATGCAGGCCAACCACGTTGGGCTCGATCGGCAGCTCGCGCCCGCCGCGCTCGGCGAGCACCGCCAGCAGCACCGATGCCGGTCGGCCGTAGTCGAAGAGCACGTTCAGCGCCGCGCGTATGGTCCGCCCGGACTGGAGCACATCGTCCACCAGCACGACGTGGCGATCGTCCACGGCCACCGGCAGGTGCGACGGGCGCACGCGCGGGTGCATGCCGATGCGGGTGAAGTCGTCGCGATAGAAAGAGATGTCGAGATGCCCGAGCGGCTCCGTCAGCCCGAGCAGGGCGTGCAGGCGCTCGGCCACCCAGACCCCGCCGGTGTGGATGCCGATCATCAGTGCCGACGTTGCACCACGCGCCCGGAGCAGGGCTTGCAGCTCCTGCGACATGCGGGCGATGGCGGTCTCCACCGCCGCCGCGTCCCGAAACAGTGCCGTGTTGGCGATGGGTGGCTCGTTGGGGGTCATGGGCGCACTTCGGTGAGCCAGGTTTCCAGGATCAGCTTGGCGGCGTAGGCGTCGAGTGCGTCCGCGTCCCGGCTGCCGTGTTGTCGCCGTTTACCCCGGCCGGCATCGGACCCCGGGAAGCGCCCTTCACTGCTGAGGGCGCGCTCGGCGGCGATGGTGGTGAGGCGCTCGTCCACCAGGTGCACCGGGAGGGCGAAGCGCCCCGTCAGCTGGCGGGCGAAGCGGCGTACCGGTACCGCCAGGGTCTCTTCTTCGGTGTCGTCCATGTTGAAAGGCAGCCCTAGCACCGCGGCATCGGGGCGCCACTCGCGGATCAGCGCCTCAATGGCGGCCCAGTCCGGCTTGCTGCCGCGGTGGCGCAGCGTCGTCAGCGGGCTCGCGGTGCGGGTGACCGTCTGGCCGACGGCGACACCGACCTTACGGGTGCCGAAATCGAAGCCGAGCAGCGTGCCCAACGCATCTCGCCCAGGGCTGCTCTAGGCGCCCCGGCCGGCGTCGGCACAGCCGACGTCGCGCAGCCGCCTAGCCCCTAGCCGCTCGGCCCTAGGCCCTGCCTCAAGCATGCCCCGCCTCGCCGCTCAGCAGGTTGAGGTCGATGCCGAGCAGCCGCGCGGCGGCGAGCCAGCGCTCGCCGGGCGGCCGGGAGAAGATGATCTGGCCGTCCGCCGGGCCGCTCAGCCAGGCGTTGGCGCTCAGCTCCTCTTCCAACTGGCCCTCGCCCCAACCGGCGTAGCCAAGGGCGACGAGTCGCTGCTCCGGGCCCTGCCCGTTGGCGATGGCCTCCAGCACGTCCCGCGACGTCGTCACGCGGATGTCTGGTGTCACCGTCAAGGTGGAGTCGTATTCCTTGGGGCCGGAATGAATGACGAAGCCTCGATCGGTCTGCACCGGACCGCCCAGGAAGACCTGGGTCTCGGCAATCCCGGGGACATTGGGCTCAATGTCGAGCTGGTCGAGCACCTCACCGAGCTTGATGTCCATGGGCCGGTTGATGACGATCCCCATGGCGCCCTGCTCGGTGTGCTCGCAGACATACGCGACAGTGCGCGAGAAGTTCGGGTCTTGCAGGCCCGGCATCGCGATGAGGAAATGATTGGTCAGCGACGTGGCAAAGCTCATGGGGATAGTATCCCGGCCCGGTCGCACCCTGGCAAGCGAGCCTGCGGGCTCTTCAGTCGTTCCAGCCCAGCCGGTGATTGGGCTGGAACTGCCAGACGCGGGTGATGTCAAGCACGTCCGTCTCCGCCTTGATGTCGTCCGGGAAGGGTGCGAAGGGCGCCGCCAGCTGGACGATACTCACCGCCGCCTGATCGAGCACCTCGTGGCCCGAGGATCGCACCACCCGTACCCCCTCCAGGCTGCCGTCGGCGCGCACTGCCACGTGCAGGATCAGGCTGCCGAAGAGCGCTTTCTCCTTCGCCTCTTGCGGATAGTTCAGGTTGCCGATGCGCTCTACCTTGCGCCGCCAGGCGTCCAGGTAGGACGCATAGCGGTACTCCTTGGTGTTGGTACTGATGGCCTTGCGGCGCTCGCGGCCGGTGCGCTCCTGATCACGGGCTTTGACTCGGGCGTTCAGGGCTGCGATCTCGTCACCGCGGGTGGCGAAGATGGTGCGGGCGTCGGGTGCAGGCTTCCGCGCTGGCGCCGCGGTTGCGAGCTCTGGCAGCGGCACCTCGGCACCGAGGTCCGAAAGCATGCCGACCATGGCGTCTGCTCCGGTATCGAGGAGATTACGCGTGGGCTGCGTGTGGACCTCGCCGTCGGTGCCGGTGCCGGAGTGATCCGTCGGCGGTAACGCGGGTGCGCGGTCTTCGGTGTCTGCCCGGTCGGCCGTGTCTGCCCAAGTCGAGGCCGCCGCGCTGCTGTCGGCAGTTACCTCCGGCAGGGGTGCCTGGGTGTCGCCTGCTCGGTCCACCTGGGCACGCCCCGCATCGGCCGGCGTATCGGCGGGGCCGCGCGCGGGCTGTTCGACGGTCATCACCTCCAGGGTGCGCAGTGGCGGCGGTACAGGCTCCGGCAGCTCGAAGCGAAGTCCCAGCAGCAGCGCCAGGTGCAGGAGGACGGCGATGCTCACGGCGAGGAGCATAGGCCCGCGCAGCGCGGCGGTCGTCCCGCCCCAGTGACCAAACGCCGTGCTTGGGGAGGGGCCGTGCATGGGCGAGTCAGGCGCTCGGGTCGCCCGAGTCCACGGGCGTCGCGACGGGCTCGGTGATGGCGATGTCGTTGCGGTCGTCGAGGAGCTCGATGCGCTCGGCCATCTCTGGTGTCATGTGCACCGTGCCGGCGTCGTCGATGAGCAGGACATAGCGCAGGTTGAGTCGCGCTGCGACGTCCCGCCAGTCCGCCATGCCAGCCACCATCAAGGCGTCGGCCGCGGCGTCGGCCACAGTGGCGGAGCCGTCGTGCATCACGGTCACCGCCTGCAGACCGGTTGCGGGGCGGCCGGTGCGCGGGTCGATGATGTCGTGGTAGATCTGGCCCTCGTAGATGAAATTGCGCCCATGCACGCTGCTGGTGAAGATGGCCGTGTCGCCCACCACATCGATGATGCCGAGCACGCCCGTGCCGCTGCCGCGTCGCACCGGCACCCGCCAGGGCCGACCGGCGCGGTTACCCATGGTGCGCACGTCGTCGCCTTTGTTGAGCATGGCGTGGCGGATGCCACGCTCGCGGAGGTTCTCCATGGCAAGGTCCATGGCGTAGCCCACCGCGATGCCGTCGAAGTCGAGCCGGACCGCTTGGTTGTCACTCTGGAGCATGAGGCCGTCGAGATAGAGATCCGCCATGCTCGGCGCCGCCGATACCAGGCGCTCGATGGCGGCATCCGCTGGCGGCGGTCGGCACTCGGGCTCCGCGGCGTGGAAGCCCCAGAGCTTGAGCAGGTGGCCGATGGCCGGATTGAAAAGGTTGCGGCTCTCGAGTGCCAGCACTTGGCTCTGGCGCAGCAAGGGCAGCAGTGACGGCGGCGCGGCGAAGGGCTCGCCCTTGGGCAGCAGCTCATTGACGCGGATCATCGGTCCGGGCGCCCACGCGTTCGTGGCATAGTCCAGGAAGCGAAAGTCCTCCTCCACCTCCGCCGAGGCGCGCTGGGCATCCTCTTTGAGCTTGCCGACGATGCTGAGATCTACCGCGGCATCGAACGCGATGAACTGCGTCGTGTAGACGGGCGTCTCGGCGCCGCGGCAGCCTGCGAGCAGGCTGACGAGCAGGGCCATCAGCAAGACAAGCACCGGCCAGGACGCCCACCTCGCGGCCGTCGCGTCGGCGACAGCTTTGTTTAGCGCGCGGCCCACCATGGCTGGGGCGCGGGGCCGCTCAGCGGGCACCGAGACGGGCCTCAATGCAGGCCAGCAGGTCGCCGGCAACGTCGGTGCCGTAGGCGCGGTCGATCTCGCGGATGCAGGTGGGGCTCGTGATATTCACTTCTGTCAGGTAGTCACCGATGACATCGAGGCCGGCGAAGAGCACGCCCCGGGCGCGCAGCTCTGGGCCCACCCGGTCCGCAATCCAGCGCTCGCGCTCGTTGATGGCCGCAGGCTCCGCCCGAGCCCCGGCGGCCAGGTTGCCGCGACCGCCTTCCGCCGACGGAATACGGGCCAGCACATAGGGCACGGGAGCGCCGTCCACCATCAGCACCCGCCGGTCGCCTGCAGTGATTTCCGGGATGAAGCGCTGGGCCATGCAGAAGCGTGCGCCATGGTCCGTCAGCGTCTCGATGATGACGCCCGTGTTCGGATCCCCGCTGCGGACGCGGAAGATGGAGCGCCCGCCCATGGCGTCCAGAGGCTTCAGCACGGTATCGCCATGGGCGGCGATGAATTCCAGCAGCACCGCCGAGCTGCGCGTGACCGTGAGTGGTGGTGCACAGTCCCGGAAGTGCGCCGCGAAGACCTTCTCGTTCGCATCACGCAGGGTGCGCGGGTCGTTCACCACCAGGCAGCCCTCGGCGGCCGCAAGCTCCAGCAGATAGGTGGCGTAGACGTATTCCATGTCGAAGGGCGGATCCTTGCGCATCAGCACCGTATCCAGCGCAGCCAGGGGACGCCGCTCAGCCTCTCCCAGCGTGAACCAGCCGGCAGGGTCGTCGCTGACACTGAGCGGGCGCATGCGTGCCTGCGCCGCCCCGTCCAGCAGGAACAGGTCGCCGAGCTCCATGTACCACAAGGACCAGTTACGCCGTTGGGCTGCCAGCAACATCGCGAAGGTGCTGTCCTTCGCGATCTTGATGGAGCCGATGGGGTCCATAACGACGCCGACTTCTCGCTTCATGCGTTCAGTTTACCCCAAGCGCCGGGGCGACTCAGCCGTTGCCACCCCGCCTTTGACGCGTCGTTGCCGTCTGTGCGAAACACCGGCGAACCGTCTGAGCGGCGAAGAAGTGTTGGCTGTAAGTTGCCCGACATCCCGCAACACCTGGCGACAGGCGGCATCGCGTGCAGAGCCCAAAAAAGAAACCCCGGCGCTCGGGGGAAGCAGCCGGGGTAACGTTTCCCGAGTGTCTCGGGAAAAGGTCCGCCGGGAGGGGGAAGCCCGACGGACCCGCGCCGATCAGCGCCTACTTAAACAGAGTGCTCGGCGGGGGATTTGTTCCCTGGAATTCAAACGAGCGCTTGAAACTTGCTGCCGCGTCGAGCCGTCTGTCTGTGCAGCCACCAGAGCGCGGATTCGGTTCCGCCCTGCAGCGCTGCGCGCTCTGCTCGGCTCGCGTTAGGG
>NZ_JAIFKJ010000335.1 GCF_019695415.1 Thiohalocapsa sp. | reverse complement strand
GATCACCACCGATGGCCTCGATCGAGCGCACCGCCTATCCGCGCTTTCCCCGCCAGCTCAGCGACCAGGAACTCGACGTCCGCCTCGGCCCGACCATTGAGGAAACCGAGCTGACACTTTCGGAAAGTCAGGGCGATGAGGCGCGGCTGACGTTTCTCGTTATGCTCAAGTCCCGGCAACAGCTCGGCTACTTCCCGTTACTGGACGAGGTGCCGGAGCAAGTCATCGTGTTCTTGCGCACGGTGTTGAATCTATCTGCTTCCACGGGCCTGATCGACGGCCGGGCAAAATCGCATACGCTCTCCCGGTCCCGAAATGCCTTACGCGCCCATCTGAGCGTGCGTCGTTACGGCGACGGAGGTGAAGCCGTCATCGACCCCGTGATTCGCGCGGCGACCTTGACGATGAGCGATCCGGCAGACCTGATCAACCTCGCGATCGAGACCTTGGTCAAGGCCCACGTGGAGCTGCCGGCGTTCAGCGCGCTCGACCGGGTTTTCGGGCACCTGCGCCA
The DNA here is from genome assembly GCF_019695415.1 of Thiohalocapsa sp. Classification (GTDB taxonomy): domain Bacteria; phylum Pseudomonadota; class Gammaproteobacteria; order Chromatiales; family Chromatiaceae; genus Thiohalocapsa. The sequence goes on along the minus strand of NZ_JAIFKJ010000335.1, from coordinate 3,053 downwards.
GAAGGTTCACGCCGCGCTCTATCACTCGATCACCACAGGCCTCACCCCCGCGTAGTGCGCGATCCTCGACGCGCTGCTCGAGGTGCCGCTGGGGGAGAGCGTCTCACCCCTGGCGAGGCACAAGGAGTCGCCGGGTCCGGCGACTTTGCAGCACATCCGCCAGTGGACCATGCGCCCGGCGGAGCTGGACGCCGTCATCGATCCCAAATCCTTCCTCGGGGGCGTCGCCCACACCAAGATCCGGCAGTTCGCCGCCGAGGCCGAGCGAATGCAGAGCGGCGACCTGCGCGATCTGACCCAGCCCGGCAAGCGCCATACATTGCTCGTGTGCTTCCTGTTCCAAGCCCAGGCCGAAACACACGATGAACTGGTGGAGATGTTCCTGCGCCGGATGCGCAAGACCCGCCACGCTGCCAGGGAGCGGCTTCGCGCGCTCCAGGAATGACACCAATCCATAGAGGAATCGCTGATCAGTGTCCTCGGCGAGGTCTTGATTCAAGCCAAGGACGATTGCAGCGATCACGACCTCGGGCGCCGTGTCCGCGCGGTTCTCGACGCCGAGGGAGGCGTCGAGCTGCTCGGGGCCCAGGTTCGAATCGGTCTCTGCCTACCACCAAGGCAACTACCTGCCGCTGCTCTGGCAGTTCCACGCCGATCACCGTTCCGTGCTGTTCAGCGTGCTGGAGCTGATCGGGCTAGCCCCGACCACGCAGGACAGCGCCTTGACCGATGCCTGGCGATATGTCGTGCAACATCGCCGGACCCGCCGCGCCACACTGCCCCGTGAGATCGACCTCCGCTTCTTGTCGCAGCGTTGGGCCGCGTTCGTCGAAACGCGAGATGCCCACGAAAATCCGGTACTGGACCGTCGCGCGCTGGAAGTCTGCATCTTCATCCACGCCGAGGCGCTCCAAGCCGGGGACCTGTGCGTGCCGGGCTCTGGCTCCTGAGCAGACTACCGCGCCCAGCTGCTTCCCTGGGCCGAGTGTGCGGAGCGCCTGCGCGTCTACTGTGCCGAGGTCGAGATCCCCGAATCCGGGCAAGTCCATCGACTGGGTGCTGATCGAGTCCTACAACGACTTCCTCGACTGGATCGGCTTCGGCGGTCCGGTGCTCAAGAGCGACGACCCGGTCGAGCAGGCGAAGCAGGTCAAGTACATGGACCTGGTCGCCAACGTTATCATGCTGCACAACGTCCATGATCTGACCGAGATCCTCGCAGACGTGGACGCCGAAGGCTGGACGTTGAGTCGCAAGCTGCTCGCAGGGCTAAGTCCATATATGCGCGAGCATATTTGCCGCTTCGGGCGTTATCTGCTCGACATGGACGACTTGCCGCCGCCGCTGGCGCTGCGAACGCTCCGAATCCTGGCCACAACGTCGGCCTGAGGCCGAGCTTGCAGAAATTTGCACGTATCCTGATCAAACCCCAGAAACTCGAACAGGAGATCACCAGGTGCAAGAACGCAGCGTCGACGTCGCCGTCATCGGCTCCGGCACCGCCGGCCTCAACGCCATGGCCCAGGTGCGCAAGGCCGGCAAGTCCTTCGTGCTCATCAACGGCGGTGAGCCGGGCACCACCTGCGCACGGGTGGGCTGCATGCCATCCAAGGCGATGATTCAAGTGGCGGAGGATTATCACCGCCGTACCCATCTCGGCAAATACGGCATCGACGGCCATGAGGAAATGACCCTCGATGTCCCGGAGGCCATGGAGCACGTGCAGGATCTGCGCGACACCTTTGTGGACCGGGTGCTGACCAACAGCACAGACGATATGCCGGAGGACCTGTTCATTCAGGACTATGCCCGCTTCATCGAGCCGACGCTGCTGGAGGTGGGCGAGCAGCGCATCCGCGCTGGCAGCGTGGTCATCGCCACCGGCTCCACGCCGCTGGTGCCCACGGCGTGGCGGGATTTCGGCGACAAGATCCTCACCACGGATACGTTGTTCGAGCTTGAAGACCTGCCCGCGTCCGTGGCTGTGATCGGCCTCGGCACCATCGGGCTGGAGCTTGGGCAGAGCCTGCAACGGCTCGGTGTCGAGGTGACGGGCTTCGACCAGCAGGACCACATCGCCGGCCTGCGCGATCCCGCAGTCAACGAGGCCGCCATTGCGCTGCTAGGCAAGGAGCTCCCATTGCATCTGGGTGTCGCCGCCGAGGTCGAAGCAGACGGTGACGGGCTCCGGGTGCGCGCCGGCGAGCATGCCGTCACCGTCGAGCGGGTGCTCTGCAGCATCGGCCGGGTGCCGAACATCGCGCCCCTATCCCTGGAGAACCTGGGCGTACCCCTGGACGAGCGCGGCTTGCCTGCCTTCGACCCCAACACCATGCAGATAGCGGACCTGCCCGTCTTCATCGCCGGCGACGTCAACGGCCAGCGTCAGATCCTGCATGAGGCCGGCGACGAGGGGAAAATCGCCGGCTGGAACGCGGCCCGCGGCGAAATTCGGGCCTTCCGCCGCAAGGTGCCCATGCACATCAATTTCTGCGACCCCAACATCTGCGCCGTAGGCGAGCGCTTCGACACACTGGACCCGGAGGCCACCGCCGTCGGCGAGGTCAAGTTTGCTCCCGTCGGCCGAGCACTCATCATGGGCAAGAACCGTGGCGTCCTGCGCGTCTATGCCGACAAGGCCGACGGGCGCCTTCGGGGCATGGAGATGATCGGCCCCAAGGGCGAGCACCTGGCGCACCTGGTGTGCTGGTGCATCCAGCAGGGCCTCACCGTCGGCGAGCTGCTGCGGATGCCCTTTTACCACCCGGTCATCGAAGAGGCCCTCCAGGCCGCGCTCTACGACGCCTATGGCAAGGTGCAACAGAAGAACGAGGGGCTCACGGAGCTCGCGACCTTGTAGTACACCCACGGCCGCAGAGCGGCGGAGGCTCGCGCCGCCGCTCAACGATGCCGGATCAGGCCTTATCAGAGCAAACGCGCCGGTTGCGTCGCCGCGTCGATACGCGCTCTCGCGGCGCAGAGCGCCGGAAAGAACCAATTAAGGAAGCGCCGATTTATTGGCGCTTCCCGTGCGGGGCAGGACGCCCCGCCAT
>NZ_JAIFKJ010000440.1 GCF_019695415.1 Thiohalocapsa sp. | reverse complement strand
CAAGCTGGCCCGGGCCTGCTATCACATTCTGCGCGACGGCAGCGCGTTCGACGTGGACCGCGCCTTCGCCTGAACCGAATCGGGCATGCCTCGGTGAGCTCAGCCGAGGGGTTGGCGACCAGCCACCAGATCTGATTGAGCCCCGGGGCATTCCCGCCAACGCGTACGACAACCGTGGAGCGACAGCGTATGTGACCGAGACGCCCCCGCCAGTGAGCCAGAACGGGTTGGCTGCCTTCCACCGGAGCGCAAGCCAGAGATCTGTGAACGCACGGCCCGCCGACAGGTAGTGCCGTGCACCACTTGGACCTGTGCGGGGCACCGATGATTTTCTGGGGCTCGCATGAGCCACGGGCCGGGTGTCTTCTCCCCACAGGGAGCAGCCCCAGTGCCTAGAACCTGAAGGGTGACTGGTGCGGATCGGCTCCGCAACCACCACACAGAGAACTGACGGCGCGTCAACGGCTCAACGCAGCGTTTCGTGGAGTATTGATCTAGATCATCGTGCGCAGCCGCGAGGTTTTTTCACCGCCTATTGAGCGGGGTCAGCTAAATGGTGACCCCAGACTTGCTGGTAGCCGAGCCCCAAACCGACTGCGTTCAAGCCCGGCCTGTCGAGGCTTAGACCGGCACCATCACCGGCCGGCCGTCCACCTCTCCCCTGATCACCTCGATACCGTAAGCATCACCGACGGCCTCCGGCGCCAGGTCCGCGATTGGCCCTTGCGTCGAGGTCGCGTCAGGCCCCATGAGCAGGAACTGATCGGCGAAGCGCAGCGCAAGATTGATGTCATGCAGCACGACCAGCGTCGCCAGCTGTCGCTCGCGCGCCTGCGCCTGGATGCTGCGAAGCACGGCCATCTGATTGCGAAGATCCAGATGATTGACCGGCTCATCGAGCAGCAGCAGCTGTGGTTCCTGCACCAGGGCCCGGGCGATGAGAACCTTCTGCAGCTCGCCGCCGCTAAGCCGGGTGACGCGCCGAGCGCTGAGCGGCGCGAGCCCAAGCGCGCGCAGGGTGCGGTCAACCACCGCCAAATCGCGCTGGCCGGGTCCGACCCCGAGATGCGGCAGCCGCCCGAGCAGAACCGCTTCGAAGACGCTCACCTCGGTGCTCGCGCTGAGCTGCGGCAGATAGGCGACCCGGCGTGCCCGCTCGCGGGCGCTCAGCCCCGGCAGATCCAGCGCATCCAACTGGATCACGCCTTCTCGGAACGGCAGCAGCCCGGCAACGAGCTTCAGCAGCGTCGATTTGCCTACGCCGTTTGGCCCCAGCACCACCAACAACGCCCCACGCCCGACGTTGAGATCAAGCTGGTCGAGCACTGGCGCAGCGCGGTCATCAGAACCGGCCCCAGCGTAGGAAAAGGCCAGGCCCTGGATACGCAATCCGGACATCAGCGGCGCTGCCGCAGCAGCAATACAAGCAACAGAGGCGCGCCGACCAATGCCGTCACGGCACCGACCGGCAGCATGACCGGCGCGATCAGAACGCGCCCCAGGGTATCGGCGGCCAACAACAGCAGCGCACCGGCCAAGGCTGACAACGGTAGCAGGGTGCGCTGATCCGCGCCGACCAACAACCGCACCGCGTGCGGTGCAATCAGACCAATGAACCCGATCACGCCAAGGAAGGCGGTCGTGATCGCGGCCAGCACCGCGGCGGATGCGGCACCGAGCAAGCGCTCGCGCGCCACAGCGATGCCGAGCCCGCGCGCCAGCTCATCACCCCAGGCCAGCGCGTTATAGCGCCAGGCGGCCGCCAGGGGCAGGAGTCCGATCGTCAGCACCGCGGCCGCCAGCCAAGCGGTCTCGCGCCAGCCCGCGCGCCCAAGGTCGCCGAAGGTCCAAAACAGCGTTGCCGCAGCCTGGGTGTCAGAGGCGAAGTATTGCAGGATCATCGTCGCCGCGCTCGCGAAGGCACCGAGCGCGATGCCAGCCAGGACCACGGCCTCCGGTGTTAGCCCACGCAAGGTGCCGATGAGCAGGATCAAGGCCGCCGAGCCGAGACCACCGGCCAGCGCCAGACCGACCACGGGCACTGGCGTCTGAACACTCATGGCCTCGCGACCAACGCTGTGCAAGGCGCCGGCGTCGAACAGCACGATGGCTGCCGTTGCGCCCAAGGCGGCACCTTGCGAGATGCCAAGCGTAAATGGCGAGGCAAGCGGATTGCGCAGCAAGGCCTGCAGCACAGCCCCGGCCAGCCCAAGCGCCGCGCCCGCTAGTAACGCGGCGACCACCCGCGGCAACCTGAGGCCCCAGACCACTTGCGCCGCAACCTGCTGCTCCGGATCGACCGGCCCGGGTCCGAGGGCAAGGGCATGCACAACGTCCCCTGGTGTCAGCTGATAGGAGCCGGTGCCAAGGGCGACCAATGCAAGCACGACCAGCATCAGCAGCATCAGAACGCCAAGCAGCAGGCGCCGACGCAGCAACGCTTGGTAGGCGCGGAGCGGCGATGGATCGCCCACTGAAGCAGCGCGGCTCAACGCCAGGGCACCGGTGAGAAGCTTGCCGCAAGCGGCCGGCGCCGGCTCCCATTTCGGGCCCCACTTGGCCGGATCCCCGGAGCGCGCAGCCCCCAATCAGTCTCGCGCATCGAACCGCACCGCCAATCGTCGGCGCGGTTTCCTGCTCGCCTTGGTGCTGCAATGCGACGAGGCGATGACGACAAACCAGCGCGACAAGACTGCAGCCTCACGCCGCTGGGGAGTCGAAGGGTTGCACCACTCCGGTCAGCAGATCAACGCGGGCAAAGCCAGGCTGTTCACGGCGCAGCTCAGCATAGAGTGGCTGCCCGAAGAAGGCCTGATAGATCTGGTCGGCCTGAGCGACTGGATCGAGCTCCGGGAAACGCTCCGGGTGCAGCCTGGAGGCGATAAACCAGGCGTTAGCAAGCGCATGCTCGGCGTTGGTGTTGTAGGCATTGAACGGCAGGGTCGCAAAGACCTGCCCGTTTTGGACAGCCTCCAGCGCCGAGAAGACCTGCGGACTGACCTCGGCCTCGCGCAGCACCGCTGGCAGGCCGCCGCCATCGATGAACAACACAGGCGGATTCCACTCCAGGAGCTGCTCAAGGTCGATAAAGCGATGACCGGCATCGACGATCCGGTTGGCGAGATTCTCGGCACCCGCCCAGTGCAGTGGCAAATGCCCTGCCTGTGTGCTCGCAAGCCCCTGCAGACCCTTCAGGCTGATTCCTCCGATGTAGCTGGGCACCGGCTCGACCCCGTCCAAGCGCGCCGCAAGCGCTGCGAGAGAGCTGTCGATCGCACCCAATAGCGCGTCGGCGCGCGCTTGGCGACCCAGCGGCTCCGCCAGTCGGCGCAGCGACTCGGCGAACGTCGCCATCTCCAGCTCGCCCGTGCCGCCGTAGCTCAGCAGCAACACCGGAATGCCGGCGCGCTGCTGCAGCATCCGCGCCCGCTGCTCGCCCAGCGTTACCGCAACCGCCAGTCCGGGCTGCAGCGTTAGCAGCGGCTCCAGGCGGTCCTTTATACACACATCCGTGCCCACCAACCCGCACTGAACCTGCATTACCCTCCTTCGCTTGAAAAAAAAAAACACAAGC
>NZ_JAIFKJ010000329.1 GCF_019695415.1 Thiohalocapsa sp. | reverse complement strand
CGACTTACGTCGCCGAACATGGCGGGGCATCCTGCCCCGCACGGGAAGCGCCAATAAATCGGCGCTTCCCTTGGCCGTCTGAACGAACACCAGAACCTTGATCCAACGCAATCCCTGAGCAAACCACTCGCCCAAAGGACGCGTGCCGATTGACGGCCGTGCGACCGCTGTTAGTCTTCCTTCGTGTGTGCTGTGATGCATGCATTAGCAGTACTTATAAATATACCGATGGAGACCCACCATGCCCCAGGTCGCAAACCACGCTCGCTTCAACTCCATCCATGAGCCCCTGCCCGTGGACGAGGATGGCTTCATCACCGACCCGCACCTGTGGTCGGAGACCTTTGCCTGCCTGGTGACCGCCCAGGACGGTCGGGGCACGCTCGGCGAGGAGCACATGGCCGTCGTCTACTATTTGCGCGAGCACTTCCTGAGCTGCGGGGCGCTGCCGCCGGTGCAGCAGCTGTGCCACGCCCAGGGCATGCCCAAGACCCACGTCAAGCAGCTCTTCGGCACCTGCCGCGCCGCCTGGCGCACCGCTGGGCTGCCAAACCCGGGGCCCGAGGCGCTCGCCTACATGAGCTGACGCGACCCTCATCGCGCCAACCTTGCTGCGGGCCGAGATGGCCAATGCGCTCTGGGAATACTTCCGAGCGGGCGTGCTTGCGGCGACAGACTTGTCAAATCGGCATCGCGAGGCGATGGCGCTTATGGAGCTGGTCGTCTATCACGCTCAACTCTTCCCAGAGGTTTTGACCCTGGCCGCCGATCTGAGCCATCCCGTCTACGAGGCCGTCTATGCCCTCACCGCCAAGCGTTATGCGGCGGTGTTATTGACCGTCGACCCTGGTCTACACGACCTCTGCGCGCAAGGGGGCATCGAAAGTGAGCTGTTCCCGCTCAAGGACCGATCTGCGTAGCCCGCCATCCAATCGGCCGGGTGCTCGCTGTCGAGTCCCATTTGGCCTGCCTGCAGAGTATTTGCTTGGTGGGCGGCTGGTTGGCGCGGCGGTTGCGTTCGGGCCAGTGCGGGTTAGTATGCCGGCGCAAGCGCTCGGCGATCCTGCCGTCCGCACACCGCGACCCCGTTCACTGACACGGAACCGCCACCGCGGCCGAATCGACCCCATGCCCAGTCATCTCCTCAAGCCAGCTCTGACAGCGATCATCCTGATGAGCACCGCCAACGATATCTCAGCCGCCGATAACGATGCAGCGGCCGAATTGCCCGCGCTGATCCCGCTCGAAGTCCTCTTTGGTAACCCCACCCGGACCCAGGCCCGCATCGCGCCGACGGGCGAGTATCTGAGCTGGCTTGCCCCTTCCGACGACGGCGTGCTCAACGTTTGGGTGCAGCCGGCCGATGGCAGCGGAAAGCCCCGCCAGATCACAGAAGACAAAGTCCGCGGCATCCGTTTCCATGGCTGGTCTCAGGACGGCAAGCGGGTGCTCTACCTGCAGGATCGGGGCGGTGACGAGAACTGGCACCTGTACGCCGTGGACGTGGCTGACGGCAAGACCCGGGATCTCACGCCCTTCGAGGGCGTGCGCGCCGAGAACCTGATCACCGATCCGGGGCACCCGGGCGAGGTCCTGGTGGGCCTGAACAAGCGCGACCCGAGCGTCTTCGACATGTACCGTATCGACCTCGCGAGCGGCGAGGTGGAGCTTGACACCGAGAACCCGGGCGATGTGCTCGGCTGGCTCACCGACGCGGACTTCCGCATTCGCGCCGCCGAGGCCAAGGACCCCGAAACCGGAGACGACATCGTCCGGGTGCGCGACGGCGAGGATGCCGGGTGGCGGGAGCTGATCCGCTTCCCGTTCGGCGAGAACGGCGGCGCCTACGGCTTCGACAAGTCCGGCGACACGCTGTTCGTCACCAGCTCACTGGGCAGCGACACCACGCGCCTGCTAGCTCTGGATGCCAAGACTGGGGAGGTGCAGCGCGAGCTCGCCAAGGATCCGAAGAGCGACGTGGCCGGCGTGATCGTCCACCCCACAGAGCACCGCATCCAGGCCGTGGAGTTCGACTACCTGAAGCCCGAGTGGACGCTGCTGGATAAGGGGCTCGAGCCGGACTTCGCCTACCTGCGCGGCGTCGCCCGCGGCGAAATCATGCTCGCCGACCGCACGCTGGCAGATGACCGTTGGATCGTCGCCTTCCAGCCCGACGACGGCCCCACCAGCTATTACCTGTATCGTCGGGGTGATGGCAGCACAGAGCGCAGCGCGGAGCTGCTCTTCGTCACCCGCCCGGAGCTGGCCGACTACCCGCTCACCAACATGCGACCGGTGGAGATCAACGCCCGCGACGGACTCACCCTACCGGGGTATCTGACCTTGCCGTCGACTGTCGAAGGCAGCAAGCCCGCCGAGCCGCTGCCCATGGTGCTGCTGGTGCACGGCGGCCCCTGGGCGCGGGACCACTGGGGCTATGATGCCCAAGCCCAGTGGCTCGCCAACCGCGGCTACGCGGTGCTGCAGGTGAATTTCCGCGGCTCCACCGGCTTCGGCAAGGCGTTTCTCAACGCCGGCAACAAAGAGTGGGGCATCGGCGCCATGCAGCACGACCTCACGGACGCCACCCGCTGGGCCATCGAGCAGGGCATCGCGGATTCGGAGCGCGTCTGCATCATGGGCGGCTCTTACGGCGGCTATGCGACCCTGGCCGGGCTCGCCTTCACGCCAGACCTCTACGCCTGCGGCGTCGATATCGTCGGGCCCTCCCACATCAAGACCCTGTTCGAGTCCATCCCGCCCTACTGGGCGCCGGCCAAGAAGGAGCTGGTGCTGCGGGTGGGCGACGTCGAGAACGACCCGGCGCTCAACCAGCGCATCTCGCCGCTCTACCACGTCGACAATATCGACGACCCGCTGATGGTGCTCCAAGGGGCCAACGATCCACGGGTGAAGATCGCCGAGAGCGATCAGATCGTCGAGGCCATGCGCGCCAAGGATCTGCCCGTCACCTACATCGTCTTCCCGGATGAGGGCCACGGCTTCGCGCGCCCCGAGAACCGCCTCGATGCCTTCGCGCGCATCGAGCGCTTTTTGGCGGAGCACTTGGGTGGGCGCGTGGAGGCCGAGCAGACCATCGAGGGCAGCACGGCGGAGGTACGCTGAAGCCGCGCACCTCCGATGGCTTAAGCACCGTCCGTGCGTGGCCGCTTCACGCGGCCACATGATCCTTTAGTCGAGCCCGCGCACTCCTCGCCCGCATAGGTCAAGGCCGTGGTGAGATATGCGGGCCGGTTCCAGCCCCTGCTGCGACCTGCCCTCGGCGCTCTGTAAACTGCGCTTTACACCACTTCAAGGCCCGCTTTAGACAGACCTCGCGGTTCTGCGATTGCGTGCCGCTTGGCTAAATCATTTTTTGGAACAAGCCACTAGAGGGCGGCAAATCCTTGCCATGACAAACCGGTTACAGCCGCCTGACCTATTTATGACCTTTTCAAGATCATTGCGCGACGACGCTATTAAGATCCTGCAATAATCACTGTCCATATTTTTTACAGTCCATTGGGCATAGCCGGATCAGCCCGCGCAATTGCCTGATTCAATGGCCATTTAATTC
>NZ_JAIFKJ010000401.1 GCF_019695415.1 Thiohalocapsa sp. | reverse complement strand
GGTACAGCCGCCGCTCGCGGCCCATGCAGGCCGCGGTTCAGGACCTCTCCCTGATCGGGCACCTGCTGAAGCCGCTCTTCGGGGCCGCCGCGCGTTGGGTGCAACGCCAGCGCCTGGCCCACATGCCACCGGACCTCCGTGAGCAGGCCAAGGCGCGGCAAGGGCTGCTGTCCGGCCACTTCGCGCTCTACGGGCCGGCTGCCTACTTGCCCATGCTGATTCCAGCCCAAGTGTTCGGCATCGGCTTCAACGTCGGTGCCATCGTGACAACCATCGCGCTCGAATGGTTCACTGACCTGGCCTTCGGCTGGGGATCTGCGCTCGACATCCAGCCAGGCACCATACACACCTTCGCCCACATCATCGCCCTGCCCTGGTCGTGGCTCTTCGGCGAGGGCCTCGGCGTGCCGACGCTGGCACAGGTGGAGCATACCCGTATCAGCCTCAAAGACCCGCTCTTCATCATGGACGCCGAGCATTTACGCTCCTGGCGCTGGTTCTTGGTGTTGGCGGTCGTCACCTATGGCCTGCTGCCACGGCTCATCCTGCTTGGGGTGTCGCTACTCACGGTGCGGCGTACTCTGGCGGCGCTGCCGTTCACGCACCAGCGCACGCAGGCCCTGTATGCGCGCATGATCACGCCACAGCTGGAGACAGCCGGCGGCAGCGGTCATGGACCCGAGATGCCCATCCCAGGGCCACTCACGCCGGCGAGCGCCCCGCGGGCGGCACCCCCAGAGAAGCCACCGAGAGCCAGCGAGACAAAGCCGACCCCGCGACAACCGGCACCAACCAGCCCGAAGCTGCCGGCCGAGCAGGAGGCCAAACAGCGGCGAGCTCTCTCAACCGACGCTGATGCCACCGCCGACACTGCGGCGCCTACAGCGGCGGCGGAGAAACCGCCCGCAGCCACCACCAAGGCCGAAGCAGCGCCCACGCGGTCTTTGCCCGTAGAGCCACTGACAACCAAGCCCAAACCGCCTACTCGCGGCAAGACACCGGCACCCGAGCCCAAGGGGCAAGCGAAAACTGAGCCGCAGCACAAGCCCGCGCCGGCCGCGCTAAGAAGCGCGCCGCGGTCCACTATCGCACCGGACGCCTGCCTCCTGCTGATGCATGTGGACGTGGCGGATATGCTGGAGCCGCAGGACCACCAGTACCTGCAACAGCTGTTGCACGGCCACTCGGGCTGGCGGGTTGCCGGCTCGGCCACCTTCGGCGGCGGCAGCGCCATGGCCAAACAGGCTCTCGCGATGATTGAGCGAGCTGACTGGCAGGCGGCACCGGCGCGGGTGGCACTGCTCGCCGATGGCTCCCAGCCGCCCATCACCGAGACGCTGCGCTTTCTGCGGGCGGTGCGGGCAGCCGCAGGCGAGCACGCCCAGCTCTTGGTGCTCCTGGTGGGAGATCCCGACGGCAACGACGCCTTGCCGCCACTGCCGGTGTTCGAGTTCCAGGATTGGCAGAGCAAGATCGAGCAGCTGGGCGACCCCTATCTACGGCTGGAGATGCTGGCGGGCCCCGCCGAGGAGGCAGACTGATGGCAACCGCAGGCCGCGTACAGATGCCGCGGCGCCAGGGCCGCGACCAGAGCAGCCCGCAGCGCAAAGGGGCGCCGCCGGCGACTGCCGTCGATGCCACTGGCCAGGTTCCCGTGCTGGCCATTATGGGTCACCCGAATGCGGGCAAATCCTCAGTGGTGGCGACGCTGACGGAAAACGATCACATTGCCATCGACAAACGTGCCGGTACCACGACGACCACAGACGAATATCCGGTCATCATCGACGGCCGCGTGGTGATGATGTTCGTGGATACGCCTGGCTTCCAGAACCCGAGCGACATCCTGGAATGGTTCCAGGCGCATGCGGAGGAAAGCGACCTCGCCGGCGCCTTCGTCGCCGAGCATGGTGATGACCCCATGTTCAGCCACGACTGCGCCCTGCTGCGGCCGGTGGCCCATGGTGCCGGCATCATCCTGGTGGTGGACGGCTCCAAGCGCATCAAGGAGAAGGACCGCACCGAGATGGAGCTCTTACGCCTCACCGGGCGGCCGCGGATGGCGATCCTGAACAACCTCAGTAATGTGTCCAAGCACATGCCGGCCTGGCAGGATGCGCTGAACAAGTCATTCAACTCCGTCAGAGAGTTCAATGCGCACCGAGCCACCTACGCGGAGCGTATCGCACTGCTCGGGGCACTCAAGACCATCGACCAGCGCTGGGAGCCCATGCTCGACGAGACCATCCGCGCCTTCCGCGAGGACTGGGCGAGACGGATCGAGCAGAGCGCTGACACCATCATCCAGCTCATGAAGGACGCCCTGACCAAGCGTGTCACGCGGGTCGTCAAAGTGGACGACATCAAGTCCGACGACCAGCGCGAGGCCATTCAGCAGCAGTTGACTGAAGCCCTGCAGCAAGCGCTGCGTCAGTTGGAGGTGGAGGCGCAGCAGGACATCCGCGGGCACTTCCGGCACAACGTCTGGGATCTGTCCTCCACATCGCTGCTGGCCAAGGACCTGTTCTCAGAAGAGGTGGAGGAGGCCTTGGGGCTTCGGCAGCGTCAGCTCGCCATGGCCGGTGCGGCAGCCGGCGCCGTCTCCGGCGGGGCCATCGACCTCGGCCTCGGCGGTATGTCCTTCGGCACCGGCGCGCTCATCGGCGGCTTAGTAGGCGGCGCCCTGGGCGTGTTGGGCGGCGCAGCACTGGCCAAGGTGGATATTCAGCGCACGCTGGGCGTCGAGCGCTTTTCCATGGGGCCCGTCACCAATCCGCGCTTCCCTTTTGTGCTGCTGGACCGGATCATCCTCTACGCGGCGCGCGCCATGAACTGGGCGCATGGCCGCCAGGCGGCGGACGAGACGGCGCCGAACCGCGTGCCGGACAAAGAGGTCGGGCGCAAGCGCGGCTTCACCGAGGGCCTGAGTGCAGAAGACCACCGCACCCTGGCACGCTTCTTCGCCGCCGCCCGTCGCGGTAAGGACGACAGCCCGCATGAGGACCAGAGCCGCGAGATCATCGTCGGCATTCTGCGCGGGCTTTCCACCAGCAGCGTGGATGACGCCCGAATGGGACTCTGATGCGGGCGACCACGCCGGCGTCGTCGTCTGCGACGCCTCAGCCGGCATCCCCCGCGTCGGTCGCACCCTCCGCTGCGGCGTCGCTCTCGGCATTGGCAGGGGTCTCGATGGCGGCGCCCTCCTCGGCCACTAGGTGGTCAACGACCTGGAACATGCGCGCGTTGCTACCGGTTTGTCTCGCGCTGGTGACGTATTTGCCGTTGACCACGATCGACGGCACACCGTCGACGCCGTAGCGCTGCACCAAATCGGCGGACTTGCGCACCTGCATGTCCACCGGGAAGGAATTGTAGGCGGCGCGGAATTTCTGCTCGTCGATGCCCTGCTCGGCAGCGAACGCGATGATTTGCTCTTCGGTGAATACCTTGCGTTTCTGGTCATGCAGCGCCTTGAACAGCGGTAGATGCAGCTTCTCCAGCTCACCGAGCTGCTCAGCGGCGAAATAGGCCTTGGCGTGCGGCACCCAGCGCGGCGAGGCTGCCGCAGGCAGACGGCGG
>NZ_JAIFKJ010000581.1 GCF_019695415.1 Thiohalocapsa sp. | reverse complement strand
CGGCGTTTCCTCTGCGTGTGCGCGGGGTCGCGATAGTGCGGCGTGGGTGCTTGCCGGCGGCTGCGTGCGGTCGTGCGGCGCGTACCCGCGGCACGACGGGCGGGCGGTTAGACTTGCGTATACTCGACCGAAATCCTTAATATTAGTAAGTTATGAACGTGGCGCCGGGGACGCCGGCGCCGGTTGCTGGCTAAGCCGCACTTTTCGCGCAAGAATCAGGCGGCGATAACCCATGCCGCGCGGAGCCGGGCGACAGGCGCCCCCGCGGCGCTCAATGTCTGCATGCTGCCAGCGTCTGCATGCTCAATGTCCGACCCGCCGCGCACGTCTGCTGGCGCGGTATCGGAATCCGGTTTCCAGCGCAGCGAGGCCCGTTTTCGCTCACCACTGAACGATCGCCGCGCGAGCCGGCCGCCGGCCCGGCGTCATTTCTCGCGCGGCTGCATCCGACTCCTGCCAGATCGCATCGATAACTCGACCGAGGAGAGATCCTTATGTCCTCACGCAAAGAACTCGCGAACGCCATCCGCGCGCTCAGTATGGACGCCGTGCAGAAGGCCAAATCCGGGCACCCGGGCGCACCCATGGGTATGGCCGACATCGCCGAAGTGCTCTGGAACGACTTCATGCAGCACAACCCGGCGAACCCGGACTGGGCCGATCGCGATCGCTTCGTGCTCTCCAACGGCCATGGCTCGATGTTGATCTACTCGCTGCTGCATCTGACCGGCTACGACCTGCCTCTGGAAGAGCTGAAGCAATTCCGCCAGCTCCATTCCAAGACTCCGGGGCACCCCGAGTATGGCTATGCGCCGGGCGTCGAGACCACCACCGGTCCGCTGGGGCAAGGCATCAGTAATGGTGTGGGCATGGCGCTGGCGGAAAAGGTACTCGCCGCGCAGTTCAACAAGCCGGGCCACGAGATCGTCGATCACTACACTTACGTCTTCCTCGGTGACGGCTGCCTGATGGAGGGCATCTCGCATGAGTCCTGCTCGCTGGCGGGTGCGCTGGGCTTGGGCAAGCTGATCGCCTTCTACGACGACAACAACATCTCCATCGACGGTGAGGTGCGCGGCCATGGCGACGTACCTGCCTGGTTCCTGGACGACACGCCGAAGCGCTTCGAGGCCTACAACTGGCACGTCATCCCGGAAGTGGACGGCCATGACCCGGAGGCCGTGAAGGCCGCCATCGAACAGGCCCGGGCCGTCACCGACAAGCCCTCCCTCATCTGCTGCCAGACCATTATCGGCTACGGCTCTCCGAACAAGCAGGGCAAGGAGGAGTGCCACGGCGCGCCCTTGGGTGATGACGAGATCGTGCTCACCCGCGAGGCCCTGGGCTGGAGCCACCCGCCCTTCGAGGTGCCGGACGATATCTACCAGGCCTGGGATGCCCGCGAGCGCGGCGCCGTGGCCGAGCAGGCGTGGAACGACAAGTTCGCCGCCTACAAGGCCGAGTATCCCAGCGAGGCCGCCGAATTCGAGCGCCGCATGGCGGGCGAGCTGCCGGAAGACTTCGAGGCCAAGGCCTGGGAGTTCATCAAGTCCGTGGACGAGAAAGCCGAGAAGGTCGCCACCCGCAAGGCCTCGCAAAACGCCCTGAACGGCTTCGGTCCGCTGCTGCCCGAGCTGCTGGGCGGCTCCGCGGACCTCGCCGGCTCAAACCTCACGCTGTGGTCGGGCGCCAAGGGCATCAAGCCCAATGACGCCGGCGGCAACTATGTGTACTACGGTGTGCGCGAGTTCGGCATGTCCGCCATCATGAATGGCGCCACGCTGCATGGTGGCTTCAAGCCCTACGGCGCCACATTCCTGATGTTCATGGAATACGCCCGCAATGCGGTACGCATGGCGGCGCTGATGAAGATCAACCCGATCTTCGTCTATACCCATGATTCCATTGGCCTCGGCGAAGACGGCCCCACCCATCAGCCGGTTGAGCAGATCTCCATTCTGCGCCTGACCCCGCGCATGTCCACCTGGCGTCCCTGTGATGCCGTGGAGAGTGCCGTGGCCTGGAAGCTGGCGCTGCAACGCACGGGCGGCCCGTCGGCCCTGATCTTCTCGCGTCAGGGTGCCCCGCATATGCCGCGCACCGACGATCAGATCCGGGCCATCGAGCGCGGCGCCTATGTGCTGCAGGACTGCGACGGTACACCTGATGCCATCATCATCGGCACCGGCACCGAGGTGGAGCTGGCTGTCAAGGCCGCGGAGCAGCTCGGCGAGCAGGGCCGAAAGGTCCGCGTCGTCTCCATGCCCAGCATGGACGCCTTCGATGCCCAGGACGCCGCCTACAGGGAAGCCGTGCTGCCCGATGCCGTGAAGGCGCGGGTCGCCGTCGAGGCCGGCGTCTCCAATCTCTGGCCCAAGTACGTCGGCATGCATGGCAAGGTGGTGGGTGTGGATACCTTCGGAGAGTCCGCGCCTGCTGGTGACGTGTACAAGGCCCTGGGCGTCACGGCCGAGGCCGTTGCGGACGCGGTCAACAGTCTTCTATGAGTCTCGAGTGATGGGGCTCGAGGTGCGCCGGGTCTGTCCGCTGCGCCTCGGCCCTCGTGCCTCGCAACTCGCCCCTCGACACTTCCGATGAGGAGTAAACCATGACCCTGAAAGTTGGTATCAACGGCTTCGGCCGCATCGGCCGCATGGCCTTCCGCGCGATCAGCAAAGAGTTCCCGAATATCGAGGTGGTCGGTATCAACGACCTGCTGGACCCCGATTATTTGGCTTATATGCTGAAATACGATTCCGTGCACGGCCGCTTTCAGGGTGACGTTGCCGTTGACGGCAACAGCATGATCGTTAACGGCAAGTCCATCCGTCTCACGGCCGAGATGGACCCGGCCAACCTGAAATGGGACGAGGTGGGCGCCGACCTGGTCATCGAGTGCACCGGCTTCTTCCTGACCGAGGAGACCTGCCAGAAGCACATCGCCGCCGGCGCCAAGAAGGTCGTCCAGTCCGCGCCCTCCAAGGACGCCACGCCGATGTTCGTGTACGGGGTCAACCACGGCGTCTACGACGGCCAGGCGATCATCTCCGCGGCCTCCTGCACCACCAACTGCCTCGCGCCGGTCACCAAGGTGCTGAACGACAACTGGGGCGTGAAGCGCGGCCTGATGACCACCGTGCATGCCGCCACCGCCACCCAGAAGACCGTCGACGGCCCGTCCAAGAAGGACTGGCGCGGCGGCCGCGGCATCCTGGAGAACATCATCCCGTCCTCCACCGGCGCTGCGAAGGCCGCTGGCAAGGTGCTGCCGGAGCTGAACGGCAAGCTGACCGGCATGGCCTTCCGCGTGCCGACCTCCGATGTCTCCGTGGTGGACCTCACCTGCGAGCTGGATAAGGGCGCCACCTACGACGACATCTGTGCCGCGATGAAGTCGGCTTCCGAGTCCGGCGACCTCGCCGGCGTGCTGGCCTACACCGAGGACAAGGTGGTCTCCACCGACTTCCGCGGTGCCACCACCCCATCGGTCTTCGACGCCGGCGCCGGCATCATGCTGGACTCGACCTTCGTCAAGGTCGTCGCCTGGTACGACAACGAGTACGGCTACACCTGCAACATGCTGCG
>NZ_JAIFKJ010000639.1 GCF_019695415.1 Thiohalocapsa sp. | reverse complement strand
GCCCTCAGCCTGCCGTTCTGGGCCGGCTGGCTCGCGGGTGGGCGCACGGGCGGCGCAGGCTGGCCGCCGCTGGGCGCCCTTCCCGCCCTGCTTTGGCCGCTGGGGCTCGGACTCTCGTTGTCCCTCGTCCTCGGCTGGAGTCTGCGGCGAATCGCACCCTGGCTCAGAGCGCCACTGCCGGCCGGCGACCTCTGGTGGCCCTTCGCCGCCGCCGCAGGCCGGCTGTGGCGTCTCACCCGGCGCATGCTGCACAGACTCGCCGCCTGGCAAGCGGTCTGGGTCGCCTGGTGGGTCGCGCGCGAGCGTGATGGCCTAACAGGTCTGGATACTCTGACGCGCGCCGAGGGCTGGTTGCGCCGCCAGCTCGCGGTGCTCCTGCTGGCCGTGGCCGTGGGCTTGGCTGCGGTGCTGTTGCTCAGCGCCAAGAGCACCCCGCTCTGGCCCTGTTCGCGAGGGGTTGATCGTCTCGGAGTGGCCGAACATCGAGCGGATCCTGCTGTCGCTGGCCTTGAAGACCACGCCCCGATCCTGTCCGAGGCGCTGGCGGAGCTTGAGCGCCGCAGCGAGCTGGTCTCTTCCGAGGTTATCAAGCGCGGCTCCCCGGTTGCCTGGCAGCACATCAACTTCTGCGGCCGCTACCAGTTCTACGCCGACTTCACGCCGATCGACTTGGACCAGCTCAGCCAACCGCTATCGTCGCAGGAGTATACCGCGGACCCTCGCCGTCATTACCGAGCAGGTGCGCGTGCGGGGGCGGTGACGGTGCGCTCGCAGCGAGCTGATCGAGCCGGGGGATGTCCGCGAGATGCTCGCTTGGGAGAACAGCGGATTCTCTCTCGATGGCCGCGCTGCGCGTGGGCGCGCACGCTCGCGCCGGGCTAGAGCGCCTGCTGCGTTACTGTGCCCGCCTGCCGCTTGCGCCCGAGCGTCTAGAGCTCATCGACGAGCCGGTGGCCGGCGGGCTCAACTGGCGATCGCCGGCGCTCAGTACCAGAGCCCCGGCGGGCGCCAGCGCGGGCGCAGCGGCGGCGATGCAAAAGCCCCGGGGCGGGCATCCCCGGTTACAACGAGCGCGCTCCGCCGTGCAGGCACCAGCGCGAGCAGCCGGTCGATGCGCTCCCGCGTGTCTGGATGGGTCCGCAGCAATGACGGCTCGGGCACCCCGCGGCCGGGCATCCAGCTCTGCTCCCAGCAGCGGCCTTGGTAACGCTCCAGCTTGTCCAGCGCGGAGGCCAGGCCCGCTGGATCGCCCGTGAGCTCGGCGGCGGCGAGGTCTGCCTCGTACTCGCGATTGCGGGACAGGGCGAGCTGAACCAAGGCGCTGACCGTGGGCGCCACCAGCAGGATCGACAACGCAAGCCAGGGCACGTCCGCGCCCGTCAAAAGGGCCGTCGGCAGACTCAGCAAGAACAAAAACTGGCCGAGCAGGCCGAACGCACCGACCACCCGGCTCACGAGGTCCGCAAAAGCCATCACAGCGAGATCGCCGTTGGCCACATGGCTGATCTCATGGGCCAGCACGCCCGCCTGCTCGCGCAGATCGAGCCGCCGCAGCAGCCCATCGGACACGGCCACCAGCGCGTCGTCACGTTGGCCGGTGGCGAAGGCGTTCATCACACTAGATGGGATGTAGTAGAGCCGCGGAACGCGGCTCAGGCCGGCGCGTCGTGCAAGCTCCACCAGAATCGCGAACTGCCGCGGCGCCTCATCGGGGTGCAGCAGCCGCCCCGGATAGAGCATCATGACCAGCCGTGGCGACGCCGCTGGATTGGTGAGATATAGGACCAGCACCATCCCCAGCGCGAACAGCATCAGGCTGCCACCACCGATGATCCAGGCGAGCAGACCCAGCAGACCAGCCAGCGTGACCATGAGCAGCGCCGACTGCACAGCGTTGGCCGTCTTGTGAGCGAGCAGGCGTTCCCGATCCATGATCCATGAACTGAGGGCAACGGCAGGCGGAAACACTGGGGCCGAGGGCGTACGGTCGCCGCAAACCGGCCCCGCGGGGGAGCCCGCCGGCCTCTGCGAGGCGCGGGTCCGTTGTTATGCGGAGCTGAACGATCACCTGCCCGAACGCTGGCACCAGCGCGACATGCCGGTGCGCTTCGCGCCGCCGCTCACCCTGGCGGAGCTGCTGGCGGCCCTCGGCCTGTCGACGGACGCTGTGGAGCTTGCGCTCATCGACGGCAGCAGCGTGGACCTGGACGCCAGCGTGCCGGATGGCGCTCGGGTCAGCCTCTACCCGGCGTTCGAGGCCTTCGACATCGGCCCGATCCAGCGCCTGCACGAGGCACCCCTGCGGCAGCCGCGCTTCCTCTGCGACGCGCACCTCGACAAGCTCGGGCGCCGGCTGCGCCTGCTGGGCTTCGATACCGTGCTCGCTGAGGACGCCACCGGCGCAGATCCCGGCGATGATGCCTTGGTGCATCTGGCCCGCGAGCAGCACCGCATCCTGTTGAGCCGCGATCGCGAGCTCCTCGCCCGCCCGGAACTGACTCATGCGCTGGAGGTGCCGCAGGCGCCAGTGGACATACAGTTGCGGTGCCTGATCCAGCGCCTGCAGCTTCAGCGCATGGCTGCGCCTTTCACCCGCTGCACCTGCTGCAACGCTTTGATCGAGCCCGTAGACGCCGCCGAGCTCCGCGACGTTCCACAGCGCGTGCGCAAGCGTCAAGAACGGTTCTGGCGCTGCCCAGGTTGCGAGCGCATCTACTGGGAGGGGAGTCATCATCGGCGCATGCGGGCCTTCGTGGATGGATTGCTCAGGGATTAGACCCGGCACCCATGGCGAGCATCGAGGCCGGCGTCGCGGCGGGGACACCGCTCCCACAAGCCGCTGCAAGCTCCGGGCGCGCCGTGACGTTTCGGCTGATATCCTGCTGTCAGGTCCATGATGCAAAGCCCGCAGCCGACGTAATCTTCGCCTATGACCAACGCCGCCTTTTTTTGGACCCCCGCCGCCTTCGCCGAGGTCACCGACGGACATTGGCTCGCGCCGCCCGCGGACGAGTCAGCGCCGCTCGCCGGGCTCGGCATCGATAGCCGAGCGCTGCAAGCCGGCCAGGCCTTTGTCGCCATCGCCGGCGAGCGCTTCGACGGGCATGATTTCCTCGATCAGGTGCAGGCAGCCGGCGCCGCGCTGGCCATCGTGGAGCAGGACCTGGCGCCGCGCGATACCGGCAGCGGCCTCGCGCTGCTTCGGGTGGACTCGACAGTCACGGCGCTGCAGGCCCTTGCGGCCCGCTGGCGCGATGTGCTCGGCACGTCGGGCTGCCGGATCGTCAGCGTCTGCGGCAGCAACGGCAAGACGACCACCCGCCATCTGATCCACCATGTATTGAGCCATGCCGGGCTCACCGGCACCCAGAGCCCGAAAAGCTTCAACAACCACCTGGGGGTGCCTCTGACACTGCTCGGGGCGCGGCCGGAGCATGACTTCCTGGTGGCGGAGATCGGCACCAACCACCCCGGGGAGATCGACGCGCTGGCGGCCATCGTGCGGCCGGACATCGCCGTCATCACCAGCATCGGCGAGGAGCATCTGGAGTTCTTTCGCGACCTATACGGCGTTGCCCGGGAGGAATCGGCGATCCTTGGGCACGTGGCGGCCGGCGGCACGGCCATTCTGCTCTCCGAAGCGCGCCTGCCGGTGCCGCTCAACCTGCCCGATGCAGCGGCCTTCGCCATCGAGCATTTCGACCTGGACCCGGCCACCGCTGGCCTGCCCCTGCCGGGCGAGCATAATCGGCTCAATGCCTCGGCGGCGTCCGCCGTCGCCCGGCGCTTCGGAATCGCGGAGGACGTCATCCAAGACGCCTGGCCCGCCGCAGGTCATGCCCCAATGCGCGGCGAGGTGCTGTACGCCGACGACCCAGCCCGGCCCACGGTCATCAACGACGCCTACAACGCCAATCCCACGTCCATGCGGGCGGCGCTGGCGGTGCTCGGCGAGCGACCTGCGCCGCGGGTGGCGGTGCTGGGCGACATGCTGGAGCTCGGTGAAGTGACGGCCTCCGCCCACCGCGACATCGCGGCGCTGGCGGCAGACACGGCCGAGCGCTGTGTGCTGATCGGCCCGCATTTCGCAGCGGCTGCTGCACAGTTGGTGCTGGACAGCCGCGCCGTCAGCGCTTACGCGGAATGGTCCGAGGCCCTGGCGGAGGAGATTGCGGCGGGACTCACGGCCGACGCCACCCTCCTCATCAAAGGTTCCCGCGGCATGGCGCTGGAGCGACTGCTGCCGGCGCTGGCGGTACGCTTCGGCGATACCGGCGGCACTTGACGACGAGCCGGCTTTTGGCGATGGGCAGCGATTCCGGGCGCACCGGCACTAGGATCCAGGTTATCGACCGTGCGGCGGCGCTGCTGGATGCCATTGCGCGCTACTCGGAGCCGGTGAGCCTCAAGGTGCTCGGCGCCGAGACGGGCCTGCACCCGTCCACCGCCCACCGCATCCTGGCGTCGCTCCTGGAGAATGGCTTCGTGGAGCGTGACGCCGCCGCCCATTACCGCCTGGGTCTGCGGCTGCTTCAGCTCGGCGTGCGTCTGCACGGCGACGTGGACATGCGCGCGCTGGCACGGCCGGTGATGGAGTCTCTGCGGGATCGCCTGGGCGAGACCATCAACCTGACCATCCGCGAAGGCGACCAGGTGGTCTACATCGAGAAGGCCACGCCCAACCGCAGCATCCATGTGCAGCAGCTGATCGGCTCCCGTGCGCCGCTGCACGTCACCGCTGTCGGCAAGCTGATGCTGGCTGCGGGCGGCGAAGCGGCCATCCGCGCCTATGCCGAGCGCACCAACCTGCCCGCCTATACCCGCAACAGCATCACCAAGGTGGAGCGCCTCATCGCCGAGTGCGCGCAGGCCCTGGAAGCAGGCTATGCCCTCGACAACCAGGAAGCCGAGATGGACGTCGGCTGCATCGGTGTACTGCTCAAAGACGCCACCGGCCGCGTGGCCGGTGGCCTGTCCGTATCCGCCCCCATCGAGCGCCGGCGGATGGACTGGATCGAGCCCCTGCTGGAAGCGGGGCGGGAGATTTCCACGCAGCTGGGCGCCGCGCCGACTCCAGGGAAGGGGCGTTGATCAGATCCCGTCAGCGACGACGACTGTACCGAGATCTCAACAATTAAGTATACCGTCCCCGATTTATTGGTGCAAAAGCAACGGCACGGTCCATCATTTCCATCGACAGCCAGCACCTGCGAGCCGACGAGCTCGGTATCCGGCTCGAGATCGTCAACGGCCTTGCCATTTGGGAAGCGCAACCCCTCTGCCGGCATCAGATGCGCACTGTCGCTGCCCAGCAGATCGCCCTCACCGGTGGCTGCCGCCTCTCCATCTAACCCCGAAATTTCGGGGAGAAAGTTTCGGGGACGGTAACTCTATTTCCCGCGCGATCCCGGTGCACTGACTGACTGTGCGCAGCCGGGCTGCCCGTTGGCACGGCTCAGTCCTGTTTCTGCCCGAGGCTCTTGGAGACGACCTCGTAGACGTCGTTGGAGAGCCCTTCCACCTCCAGGATGCGCTCGAGCTGGGCGCGCATGAGGGCCTGGCGGATGTCGTCGTAGCGCCGCCAGCGGGTCATGGGATAGAGCAGGCGCGAGGCGATTTGCGGGTTCAGCGGGTCCAGCTCCAGAATGCGGTCGGCGAGGAACCGGTAGCCGGCACCATCTACTGCGTGGAAGCGCAGCGGGTTCCCCACCGCGAAGGCGCCGATCAGCGATCGTACGCGGTTTGGGTTGGTGAGCGAAAACTTCGGGTGCTCCAGCAGCGCCTCCACGCGCATGAGCGTATCGGGCCGGCTGCTTTGGGCCTGCAGCGCGAACCACTTGTCCAGCACCAGCGCGTCATCGGACCAACGCTCGAAGAACGCCGCCAACGCAGCATCGCCGGCATCACTGACGTGCTCGGGGTCGGCGTCCAACAGGCAGCGCAGCGCCGCGATGACGTCCGTCATGTTGTGCCCAGCCTCGAACTGCGCCCGGCAGCGGTCGACAATCTCCGGCGTCGGCGCCCGCATGAGATAGCCGAGCGCACAGTTGCGCAGCGCGCGGCGGCCCATCGCAGCGGGCGAGAGATCGTACTCCCGGGGCTCCTGGTTGCGCTCGAGCGCCGCGAGCAGGTCATCGCGAAGTTGCTCGCCGAAGGCGGCAGCGAGCCGCTCGCGGGCGCGGTGGATACCGTCCACGTCTACGACGGTCATTTGATCGCCCAAGTAGCTCTCGGACGGCAGCGTAAGCACCTCCGCCAGCAACGCACGATCCGCGTCCGGGCCATCCTGCGCCAGTGCACCGCGCACGGCGTCTAGATAGGCCTCCGGCACCGGCGTGCCTGGCTCGGCAACCAGCTCCAGCAGCAGGCGCACGCTGAGGCTCTGAGCCGCATCCCAACGGTTGAACCCGTCACTGTCATGAGCCATCAGGAAGGTCAGCTGGGCATCCGTGTACGGGTAGCGCACGATGACCGGCGCCGAGAAGCCGCGCAGCAGCGACGGCACGGGCTCGGCGGCCAGGCCGACGATCTCGAAGCGCTCCACCGACTCGCGCAGCGCGAGCATGCGGGTACCGGGCGGGGGCGCCTCGGTCTCGCCTGCGAGCTGGACGGGCAGATCCTGCCCGTCCGCATCCAGCAGCCCGAGGGCAAAAGGAATGTGCAGCGGCAGCTTGGTGGATTGGCCCGGCGTGATCGGCGTGTGCTGGCGGATTTCCAGGGTGTAAGTGCCGGTGTCTTCATCGAAGCCGTCCGCACACTCCAGCACCGGCGTCCCGGCTTGAGAGTACCACCGCCGGAACTGGCCGAGATCCAGGTCGCCGGCCTCCTCCATGCAGGCAACGAAATCCTCGGTGGTCACGGCCTGGCCGTCGAAGCGCTCGAAGTAGAGGTCGGTTCCCTGACGGAAGCGCTCCGGCCCCAGCAGGTTGGCCTGCATGCGCACGACTTCGGCACCCTTCTCGTACACCGTCGCGGTATAGAAGTTGTTGATCTCGATGTAGGAGTCCGGACGCACCGGATGCGCCATGGGGCCTGCGTCCTCGGGGAACTGGCGTGCGCGGAGCATGCGCACGTCCTCGATGCGCTTGACGCCGCGGGAATTCATGTCCGCGCTGAACTCCTGGTCGCGATAGACAGTAAAGCCCTCCTTCAGGCTCAGCTGGAACCAGTCGCGGCAGGTGATGCGGTTGCCGGTCCAGTTGTGGAAGTACTCGTGCGCGACGACGCCTTCGATGCCGGCGAAGTCGGTGTCGGTCGCCGTGTCCGGCCGGGCAAGGATGTACTTGGCATTGAAGACGTTGAGGCCCTTGTTCTCCATGGCGCCCATATTGAAGTGGCTGACAGCGACGATGTTGAACACGTCGAGGTCGTACTCGCGCCCGTAACGCTCCTCGTCCCAGCGCATGGCGGCCTTGAGCGAGCGCATGGCGTGGTCGCACTTATCGGTGTTCTCCGCCTCAACGTAGATGTTCAGCGGGATCTGCCGGCCGGACACGGTGGTGAAGCTGTCGGAGACAGCCGCCAGGTCCCCGGCCACCACCGCGAACAGGTAGCTCGGCTTCGCGAAGGGGTCGTCCCAGCGCGCGAGCCGGCGTCCATCGGGCAGCGATTCCTCTCCCACCGGGTTGCCGTTGGAGAGCAGCACGGGGAAGCGCGCCGGATCCGCCACCAGCTCCACACGGAACCGGGTCAT
This sequence comes from Thiohalocapsa sp., assembly GCF_019695415.1. Lineage (GTDB taxonomy): Bacteria > Pseudomonadota > Gammaproteobacteria > Chromatiales > Chromatiaceae > Thiohalocapsa. Next base: position 2,360 of record NZ_JAIFKJ010000639.1, on the reverse strand, counting down.
GACGTCCGGGCGGTCGATGAAATAGGTGATGCGCCGAAACCCCTCCGCCTCACATTGGGTGCAAAGCATGTCGCCGGAGACGTAGAGCCCCTCCAAGGCCGTGTTCTCGGCGGGGTGGATCAGCACTCGGGTGCGCAGCCGGAAACGGTCCGGCACCCGATGCACCACCAGTGCGTCTTCGCGCAACTCGTACTCTGCCGGCGGCAGAGGCCTGTCATCCAGCGCCACTTCCAGCAGCTCCAGGTGCTCGCCGTCCAGAAGCAGGTCGCCGTCGCCGCGCTTGGACGCGGGATTGCGTCGAACGCTCAGCTCCGCATGCACGGCCGTCTCGTCCATACCGAGGTCGAAGCGCAGCATCGCCTGGTCGATCAGGAATTCCGGCGGACGATAGTCTTTGAGGTGAATGACCGGTGGCGTCGGACGATACATGGGGCGATGCTCTCAGCGGATGGCGGTGTGGTTGGAGTCGAGGACTCTGGTCTGTGCGGCGAGTCGGGGCGGCGGGCAACTCGGCGTCTGCGCCCGACCGCGCGCGCTCTGGCGCGGTGCGGCGCCTTGTGTCAGTCTTTCGGCTTGTCCGGCCGCAGCGCCCGGTTTTCAAGCCATGGGGCCGCAGCGGTGGGCGCCATCAGAAGAGTACCAACGCCACGAGGAGCCAGATGCAGCAAAGCAGCATGCAATCGAGCGAGCATGACCGCGACCAGCAACAGCCCCCCGCACAGCCCGTCAGCTCCACGGACCAGCCGCAGGTGCGCATGTATGCCACCGCCTTCTGTCCCTATTGCGTGCGTGCCCGACGCCTGTTGGAGCGCAAGGGCATCGCCTGGGAGGAGATCGCCGTAGACGGCGACCGCGAGCGCTTCCAGGAGATGACCCAACTCGCCAATCGCACCACTGTGCCGCAGATCTTCGTCGGCGACACCCATGTGGGCGGCTACGACGACCTGGCCGCGCTTGACCGCGCCGGCAAGCTGGACCCGTTGTTGGGGCTTGGCTGAGCCCGCCATGAGCGACGCGCATGGTCGGGCCGGCGCGGACGACGCGGGCAGCCAGCGTCTGGACAAGTGGCTCTGGGCGGCGCGCTTTTTCAAGACGCGGCCCCTGGCTGTGGAGGCCATCAACGGCGGTAAGGTGCAGGTGGACGGCCAGCGCGTGAAGCCCGGCCGAGGCATCCGCCCCGGCAACCGCCTCAACATCCACAAAGGCGGATACGAGTGGTGCATCGAGGTGCGCGCCCTCTCAAAGCAGCGCCGCCCCGCCACCGAGGCCGCGCTGCTTTACACCGAAGACGAGGCGAGTCGCCTCAAGCGTCAGGAACAGGTGCGCGAGCGGCGCGATGCCGGCCGCGCGCCGGCCCCGGAGCGCGGCCGCCCCACCAAGCGCGACCGCCGGCGCATTGGCGCGTTCACCGGGCGCCGACAATGATCACCGCAAGCGGCTGAAACGCCGCCACGCCATGCCGACTTCGCACAGACGCCAATTTACCCATCACTACCGCCGGAACTGACCTTGGACCAAGACGCCTTCCGCGACACCTACAACGCCGTCAACGAGCGCCGCTGCCCGTATGAAAAGTCCATCCTGACGGGCAACTGTGCCTGCGCCCGGGCCAAGCGCTTCTGTATCGCCGAGCGCGAGGGGGTGCGGTGCGCCGCCGACGACGCCCAGGCACGCTGCCTTCAGTTCCTGGAGCATCTGCGCCTACAGGCACGCTTCGCGCTGCGCACGACCGACGGGCGCTCGGCGCTGCCGCATGCCAAGGCCATGCGCATCCAGGTGGGCGGGCTGCGCGGGGTGCGTGCAGCCCTCCCAAGTGCGGAGCCGGCGGACGAGACTGCAGACGCATCAAGCCCGGTGGACGACGTCGACGGCCTGCTGCGTGCGGCGGTGGCCCACTTCGGGGGGCTGGAGCAACTTCCCTACCAGCAAATCATTCAGCACATCGCGGCCTACAAGGGGCGGCAGTCGTTCCGCGAGCGTCGTCGCGCGCGCAAGACGAGGCAGGACGACAGCGAGCCGACTTGAGTGCCGCATATCAGCCGCTCTGCGCAGAGCGTAGGTCTTTCCGCAGCTTCTCCAGCATACGCAACGCCTAGTCACGTTGGGTGAATTCGCTCCCGGCGCGCTGAAGCAGGGCTAGCAGAGGTAATTGGGGAGAGTTTATTAGGGCCAGGTTATCAGCCCCCCGCCGCAGCGAGCTTGACGGCGCCGCCGCGTGGCGCCTGGTAATCGCGCTCTGCCGCCGGGAGCGCCTGTCAGACGGTCAACCACCCGCTGCCGGAGTCTTGGTCCGCAATGGCTGGAAGCAAGTCGCTGCAGACCTCCCGCACCGCCGCCCGCGCCAAATCCGGACGATTGTT
>NZ_JAIFKJ010000362.1 GCF_019695415.1 Thiohalocapsa sp. | reverse complement strand
TCCTGCCCCGGACGGGAAGCGCCAATAAATCAGCGCTTCCCTTGGAAGGGCTCGGCTGGTCATTGAGCCTGAGCGATGCCGCGACGATGTTGCCCGTGGGGGTGCTATCTTCGAGGCTGGCGCCTTTATGGCTCGACTCCTGAGCACGCTCGCCCTGTCCACGCCGTGCGGCAAGGTTGCGGCCCAGACGGAGCTGCGGGTCGCGCCGCCGCCCGAAGCAGCGACCGATGTGCAGGGCGGCACCGCCTGGCAGGCGATCCGCTGCGGATCCTCGCGGCGCGGCTCGCCGGGTCCGGCGTGAGCTTCGGCTGCGCGGCATGTCCGCTGCCCTGCTGTCGCCTGCATTGGCTGCGGAGCTGGACGCGGCGGCACAGGCCTAGGCGCCGCAACTGCTGCGCGAAGGTTGGCTCGTTGCCCAGCAAGGGCGGGTCATGGCGGGGCTGCGGCTCGACAATGGCACCCTGACGATCAACGGCAATCCGGTGGCGTTCGCCGACTGGATCGCGTCGACGACATCGCACAGGGCCGTGCCGGCGCGGCGTTAGAGGCAGACTGAGTGAATCCGGATGCAGACGAGGTGAGCATGCTGCAGATCGAGCCGATTCCGGCGTTCGACGACAACTATATCTGGCTGCTGCACAATGGTGCGGGCGATCATGACCGGGCGACCGTGGTTGATCCCGGCGATGCGGAGCCCGTCATCGAGCGTCTGCGCGCGGACGCACTGTCCCTCGGAGCGATTCTGCTGACACATCACCACTACGATCACCAGGGTGGCGTCGGCGACCTGCTGTCACTCTGGCCGGAGGCGATGGTGTTTGCGCCGGAGGATACGCGGATTCGCCTGGCGACTCAGCGCGTCGGCGAGGGCGATCAAGTCCGACCGCCTGGCCTCGCCACCGGCTTCCACGTGCGGGAGGTGCCAGGCCACACCGCGACTCATATCGCCTATCTCGGGGAGGGGGTGCTCTTCTGCGGTGATACGCTGTTCGCGGCGGGGTGCGGGCGTGTCTTCGACGGCACCTTCGAGCAGCTGGCGGCGTCGCTGCGGCGCATCGCGGCACTGCCTGCGGAGACGCTGTGTTACTGCGCGCACGAGTACACAATCGCCAATCTCGGCTTTGCCGAGTGGGTGGAGCCGCAAAGTGAAGCGCTCGCGGCGCGGATGATCGACGCAAAGGCCCTGCGCGCGCGCGGCGAGCCCACGGTGCCCTCTGTGCTGGCGTTGGAGTTGGCCACCAACCCGTTCTTGCGCACCAACGAGCCTGCGGTGATCTCCGCTGCCGAAGGCTTCGCCGGGCACCGGCTTACGGACGCCACCGCGGTTTTCACGGCGCTGCGGCGATGGAAGGATGAGCGCTACGATTAGATGGACACGCACTTATGTCTGAGGGTTCTAAGGAGATGCTGATTAATTGGGCATCCTGCCCAAAAATCAGACGGAGCCGGGCCTGTGTAGACATTGGGCGGTTTCCCGGCTCCTTCATTTTCAGCGACTTGGGCCGCTGGAAATGGCGGGGCGTCCTGCCCCGCACGGGAAGCGCCAATAAATCGACGCTTCCCTAATGAGGCGGCAGACAATCACCGTCTCGCCTGATGTACTGTTCCATGAGTCGGATGTTGTCTAAGCGGAAAGAGGATCCTCGATGACGGCAATGCGTTTGAGCGATGATCTTCTACCATATCTGCGCTGTCCGCGTTGCGCTGGGCGCTTGGAAAGGTGTCAGGGAGCGCTCTGCTGCAACCATGAGGGCTGCGCCACGCGTTTTCCGCTCGTGGATGGTTGCCCGATTCTCATCAATGATGCGGAGAGTGCCTTTCGTGTACAGGATTTTGTCGAGGGGGTTCGTACGACGGGGCAGGTAGAACGGGGTCCGGTGAGCTCCAGTTGGCGCGATCGGGCCAAGGCAGTATTGCGTCGGTTGGTCCCGGGCATTTCTTACAACACCACCGACTATGAGCTGGAGGATGCTGTCGCTCGTATAAGCGCCGAATGTCCGCACCGCCTCCGAATTCTAGTGCTTGGCGCCGGCGATAGCGTGCTCAAGATCGGCCCTGGTCATGATGTTGTATACACGGACGTCGACTTGGGATCGCTGACCACCGTGGTCTGCGACGCACACGACATTCCTTTCAAGGACGCCAGCTTCGACTTCGTCGCTTGCATTAGCGTGCTCGAGCACGTAGCAGACCCATATCGATGCACCGCAGAGATTCACCGGGTGCTGCGCGCAGATGGATGCGTCTACGCGGTAACGCCGTTCATGCCGCAGGTGCACATGGGTGCCTACGATTTCACCCGCTTCACGCATTTGGGACCCCGGCGCTTGTCCCGGCGCTTCATCGAGCTCAGGAGCGGCGTTAGCTGCGGACCGGGCATGGCGTTGACATGGAGCATTGAGCGCTTCGTATCCGGTTTCGCCACGCAACCGAGAACGCGCTCCGCTCTGCGTACTTTGGCGCGCTTTCTGGCGTTCCCAATCAAATATTTCGACTGGATTCTCGCACGCCGCCCTAGCGCTTACGATAGCGCGTCCAGTTACTACTTTTTCGGTCGCAGGGCAGATACAGTTCTGTCTGACCGGGAGTTGGTGCGCACTTATCGCGGTGTGGTCCGATAGCGCGAAACCGTCCGCTTATCATGTTGCGGCTCGGGATTGCTCGATCTGGTACCAGAGGCCACATCAACCCCTGATCCAGCACCGATGCGAGACCGCCGCTGCCGTCCAGCGCCGAGCTTGCCGCATAAATTGAACCTGCCGTCGTTACCCATGTCTGCCGCGAACCATCGCCTGTTGTCGCCACTGCGCTGGGCGCTCGCTGCCCTTTGTGGGGCGGCGATGGTGCTGTCCTTCGCACCCTTCGGCTGGTTTCCGGCGGCGCCGCTCAGCGTCGCGGCATTCTATCTGCTGCTGCCGCAGGGGCGCCGCGGTGGCTTCGCCACGGGCTGGTTTTACGGCCTCGGACTGCTCGGCTTCGGCGTGTTCTGGATCCGCATCAGTTTGAGCGAGTTCGGCAACATGCCGGTGCTGGCGGCGAATATACTCATGCTGCTGCTGATCGCGGCACTGGCGCTGTTCTATGCCGTTGCCGGCTGGCTGGTGACAAGGCTGCGGCCGCATTCCAACGGGCCGCGCTGGTGGGTGGGGCCTTTGCTGCTGCTGCCTTCCGTGTGGGTGCTGTTGGAGTGGGTGCGCAGTTGGCTGTTCACCGGTTTCCCGTGGCTCTTTGCGGGCAATGGTCAGATCAATTCGTTGCCGCTGGTCGGGGCGCCCCTGGCGGGCTGGGCGCCGGTCGTGGGCGTGCATGGACTCAGTCTCATCGTTGCCGTGTCCGCCGGGCTGCTCGTGGTGGTGCTGCGCCGCCCCGGTGTCGCGCGGCCAGCGGCGCTGGCGTCGCTGCTCGCGCTGTGGCTCGCCGGCGCGCTGTTGGGGCGGGTTGAGTGGACCCGCCCCGCAGACGGGCCGCCCCGGGCCGCGGTTGTCCAGGGCCATGTGGGACGGCCGGTCAAGTGGGCAGCGGACGCAGTGATGCGCACGCCTGAAAACTACTTTGGCACCACGAGCCACGTCCTTGTGGACCCCACGTGGTGGGTTTGGACGAGACAGGCGTGGT